>NZ_CACA01000324.1:0-31929 GCF_000180455.1 Kamptonema sp. PCC 6506 | reverse complement strand
TATCAAGAAAGATATTGCAGCTTTTCATCAGCCATACAGGAACTTTAAAAATACTCTCCAGGTAGCTATTCAAGATCGCATTGAGATTATTTTCTGAATCAATTCTATCTACTTATTAAATTATTCCTACCTTAAACTTGTTCCACATACCGTTTTAACTCCCTCGCCATCTGTTCCATTCCTCGCTGTTCATCCTCCCGAATAAAAGGCAAAAATACACGAGTTAATAACCCCGAAAAATTTTCCCGGTGAGTATATCTCGTCCTACTAATCCCAATCTCTTCCAACTCAAACATATTTTCACTGCGAAAGCCAGGAATTACAGACACCCACCCCAGACAGACATCTGGCTGTACCAATGTCACCAAAGGTTGAAATTCTGTCTCTTCCTCTGCATAATTCCGCAATAGCGACAACATTACCTCTTGGCCATGCTTAAACGGCATGGAGGGATCGCGGTCAAATAAAAAACTATTCCATTTATCCCAATTTTTCTTGTCAAACAGCACCCGCCAAACCTTTTGCCTGGAAGCATAAATTTCAATTTCCGTATGGAGACTTGGCATAGCTGCCTCTGCACTATTTTGTGCGACTGGTTACAATCTCAAGTATTTCATTACTCTAGGCTAAGGTTAATTTTAGATTTGGAATTGACAATTCAATCTAAAATCTAAAATTTGAAATCAAAAAATCCCAAATTCAGGCATTATGGTAGCACTAACACCCAACCCCAGCTTTAGTTTAACGATTCGGATTGAACTTCCCAACCGCGCCGGGATGTTGGCTGGCGTGACGCAGGCGATCGCATCTGTAGGCGGTAACTTGGGTCAAATCGACTTAATTGAGCAAAATCGTCACAATTCCATCCGCGAAATTACCGTTGATGCCTCTAGCACGGAACATAATGAGAAAATTGTAGATGCCGTCAAAGCGCTAACAGATATCAAAGTGCTCAACATCTACGATCGCACCTTCAACCTTCATCGCGGCGGCAAAATCACCATTGGCAGCAAAATCCCTCTTAAATCCCAATCGGATCTAGCGATGGCTTACACGCCGGGGGTGGGTCGGATTTGTACTGCGATCGCGCAAGACCCCGAACAAGTTTACAACCTTACCATCAAACAAAATACGGTGGCGATCGTCACTGACGGCAGCGCCGTCTTAGGGTTAGGCAACCTCGGCCCCGCCGCCGCCATGCCAGTAATGGAAGGCAAAGCCATGCTATTTAAAGAATTTGCTGGGATTGACGCATTTCCTATTTGTTTGGCTACTCAAGATACTGACGAAATTATCCGCACAGTCCAAAATATTGCCCCAGTTTTTGGCGGCGTTAACCTCGAAGATATTGCCGCACCTCGCTGCTTTGAAATCGAAGCTAAACTGCGAGAAACTTTAGATATTCCCGTATTCCACGACGACCAACACGGCACGGCAATTGTTAGTTTAGCAGCCTTAATCAATGCCTTAAAAATCGTCAATAAATCAATGGATCAAATTCGGATCGTGATTAACGGTGCCGGTGCTGCCGGAGTCGCGATCGCACGTCTGCTGCGAAAAGCAGGAGCTAAAACAATTGTTATGTGTGACTCTAAAGGCATCCTCTCCAAAAACCGCACTGATTTAAACGCAGAGAAACTAGAATTTGCTGTGGAAAAATCGGGTTCTTTAGCAGGTGCAATCATCGGTGCTGATGTGTTTTTAGGCGTTAGTGCCCCTGGAGTTCTTACCCCAGAAATGGTACGTTCAATGGCAAAAGATCGGATCGTGTTTGCGATGGCAAATCCTATTCCTGAAATCCAGCCAGAATTTGTTGCTAATGATGTAGCAGTAATGGCAACTGGACGCAGCGATTACCCCAATCAAATTAACAATGTTTTAGCATTTCCTGGTGTATTTCGCGGCGCTTTAGATTGTCGCGCTTCTACTATTACTACCACGATGTATTTAGAAGCTGCTCAGGCGATCGCATCTTTAGTCCTGCCTTCCGACCTTGACAAAGAACACATTATCCCCTCTGTATTTGACAAGCGAGTAGTAAATGCTGTTGCCGGTGCCGTGCAATTAGCAGCACGCAATGAAGGCATCGCCCGCAGTTAACTATAATTTAATTCCGGTTAAATACACCGAAGATCGCCATTTTCAACAACCTGTAGGGGCGGGTTTGCCAATAGCTTAAAAGCGTGCAGACAGGTCAAATCAACCCGCCCCCACCCCGCGAGGGAACTTGTAAAGCAAGTGAGGTACACGCCTAGCCATTAGCAATTAGCCATTAGCCATTAGCCATTCGGTAAAAAATCCCTTTTCACATAAACGCGATCGCACCTTTTCGTCTCCACCCCCGTAGTCGGTTCATACCCACTACTCTCATACAATTTCACTGCTTCCTTCAACACGCTAGCCGTTTCAATCCAAATTTCTTTAAAACCACGCTCTGCGATCGCACTCTCCAACTTTCCCAGCAAAAATCTCCCCAACCCGTACCCCCTCGCCTCTGGTAAAAGATACATTTTGCGAATTTCTACAGCATTATTGCCTCTTTTAATTGGATAGTAAGCAGCCGTCCCCACTAACCGCTCCTGTTGTTCAATTACCCAAAATTCTCCACCCACTGCATGATAAAATATTTCTACCTCATAGACATCTCGATCCGCGCCATAGGGTTCGCAATTCAAACCGTATTCTGCTAAAATATCCTTAATTAAGTGAAAAGCTGAAGCCCGATCTCGTTGTTCCCATGTACGAATTAAAAAGTCTTTATATTCGATCTTCACTTGTTTCTTACCTCTAGCTGTGAATTCTTGGTTCCGAGTGCAAAGTTGCCAGCATTTCGCTCTCAATAGATGCTAAACTCTCAAGCCTAGCCGTCACAATTTCGATATCAAAATAAGTAGTTGCTAAAACCCAATATACACCGTAGTGACGCGCCTCTGAAGCCATCAAACCCCGATAAAGTTTTGCTAATTCTGCATCCTGACAGCAATTTGCTAGCAATCCGAGCCTTTCATGGCTCCGTGCTTCTATTAAACCAGAAACTAGCAAAGAATCCAATAACCTCTCCGGTTCTTCCCTGCGAATTTTAGCTGTTAAACCAGCAGCATAGGGAGGTGCTGACAATTGGCCCAAGGGAATCCCGCGACGCTCTAACCATTGATTTACCTGCTCGAAATGCTCTAATTCTTCGCGGGCGATGGCAGTAAGCATCCGCACTAATTTTGTGTGAGCAGGGTAGCGAAACATTAAATTTAACGCTACACCCGCCGCTTTGCGTTCGCAGTGGGAATGGTCTAGTAGAATTATATCTAAATTCGCGATCGCTTGTTCGACCCACTCTTTAGACGTTGGGTGCTTCAGAAATTTGATAGTTGGTAGTGTTGAATTTAGCATCTGTTTCTAGATTTATCGCCGTTGTCAGTTGCATAAGATAAAGCAGGATAATTGCTAATTGCTAATTGTTAACTGTTAACTGTTAACTGCTAATTGGGGAAATTTTCTCCCCGTCTCCCCCATCCTCCCTCTCCCCTTCTTCCCTAGCCTCTAGCCCCTAGCCCCTAGCCCCTCTTAACAATTGTACAAACACCCTATACATATCTTGAGCAAACTTATTCGGATTCCATAATGGTGCTAAACTTTGCGGTTTCTTCGACTCCCTCAACTGTTCTTTAACTGCGTTTCTTAAATCTAGATTATTGCCTAATTTTACACCCCATTCTGTGTACTCTTCCCAACTCCAAGAAACACCTGTTTCCATCTTCAAAGCCTGCATAAATGAATAGCCCATCCTCGATAAGAATTGTTCCCCTACCCGCGTCACCACAGGCAAATTAAACCACAATGCTTCTAAAGTATGAGTCCCACCATTGTAAGGATAAGAATCCAGAAAAACATCAGCTAGTAAATATATTAACCTGTGTTCTTCCTCCGTAGGAACTCGTGGCAAAAACTTGATCCGGTGTTTCCCAATTCCCTCAGCTTCGCAAGCTTGATGATAAGCTGATTGAAATACTTCGATATCGCCTATAGCTTTGTGAATCAAAATACTATTAGGCACTTGTTTGAGAATAGCAACCTGCGCTTTCACTAACTCGCGGTTAAATTTTCTACCCGGAGAAACGCAGAGATAAACTACTTGTTCTAATCCAATTCGATGCGACTTTCTTAAATCAATTGTATCCGCGACTAACCTTTTAAAACCTCCAACAGCCGCAAAGGAATCTGGCATTCTAATTAGTTGTTCTTGGTAATATTTTTCTCTCCCGTCTGGGTGAGTGTGCCAATCGCAAAGGAAGTAATTTATACTAGATATGTATGGAGCTTCAAAGCCTAACCAAGAAATACAAACTGGGGCGGGTTTTCGATATAAAATATCGCAGTGAATGGGAACGCTAAGAGAATCTAAATCTACCAGTATATCCACTTGGTCTTGCTGAATTTCCTTGATAATTTCTCCAGCATTAGCAAGTCCATTAGGGAAGGTTTTAGGATAACTTAATTTAGCTACGCTATCAACAAAGTTTTGGGTGTGATCGTCCTTATCAAGTCGTTCTGTTGCGTATAAATAAATATCAGGCGTGAGCTTGCATAATTCACGGATGATGTCAGCACTGCACCAGCCGACGGAATGGCGATTGAAGTGATTCGAGATAAAACCAATTTTTAACTTACTTTTATGGTTTTTCTGCTGAAAACTAGGCTGGGAAATTTGAGGGTAATTTGGCTTGATAACTTGCTCGACATATTGTTTAGAAATTAAGCGATAGAAGTTAGAATTAGCCTCTAAATCATCTCGCAAGTAAGGGGTGCTAAATAAAAGATTGGCATAGAGAGCTTTGATTTCAACATTGCTAAAATTATTGAATTGGTAGAGATAAGACTCTAATTCTAAAAATCTATCTTTAGCAATTTGATTTAATCCAGATACCTGATAAGTGCTAATATAGTAAATGGCGGTCATTATTTTGTCCATTTCGCCGCACATTTCACTATATTTGCTAACAGCTTGACGCGCTGCTTCTAAATTAGTTGCATCTCGGAGGATGCCGCACAAGTGCTGATGAGCGATGGCAAAATCTGGTTTAATTTCTAAGGCTTTTTGCAGGTAAGGAATTGCTTCTTTTAACTTACCTTGATATCGGAGAACTATCCCTATTTGACAGTAAGCATCTACCGAGTCAGGTTTAATCGTAATCGCGCGTTTCCAAGCAGCGACAGCTTCGCTAAGTTTGCCTTGATTTGCTAGTTCATCGCCTCGATCTAAGTAAAATTCTACCCCGCCGAGTTGCGGATTAATTTTAATAGCTTTTTGCTGATAAGATTTAGCTTCTTCTAACTTCCCTTGCTGCTTCAAAGCATTACCGAGATTCCAGTAGGCGGCGGCTAAATCTGGTTTGAGGCCGATCGCTTTTTCGTAGTTGACGATCGCCTCGACAAAACGCCCTTGCTTGTAAAGCATACTGCCCAAATTAGCATAAGCTTCAGCATAGTCGGGATTAAACGCCAGAGCCTCCGAGTAGAAGCGAATCGCCTCTTCAATTTGACCTTGAGCCTGCTGGACATTTCCCATTGTCACATAGGCGGGTGCCCAATCCGGCTTCGCCTCCAGAGCTCGGCGACAAAATGCGATCGCTTCTGTTAACTTCCCCTGAGCGTAATATACTTCCGCAGCTTGAGTCAGCGCTTGAGCATCCTCTGGTTTGGTTTCCTGAGACGGGTTAGTAGGATTGGAATTCATCGGGCAGCCTGTTTGTGCTATCAATATTAAAGTCTATGGTATTTTGCACCATAACAGCTTTTGAGGCGACATTACACCAAGCAACCCACTGATGACAGAATTTAACCGCGCCGCGAGCATCGCCCCTTCAGGGGTTGGGATAGGCTCTGCGAATGAGAGTCGCATTCAAGTATTTTGATTTTCGATATATTTTTTAACAGCTTCCTCAGAGGCATTACCGACTGTGCCACAAAAATAACTTCTAGTCCAAAGAGAGGGAATTTTCTTAAGAAACTATCGTACAATAGTTTTCGGAGGTGATGCAAATTGCTCTTAAGCTTCAAATACAAACTCAGACCCAATCAGCAGCAATCCAAAAAATTGAATCAGTGGGTTGATATGTTGAGGGCTACGTATAACTGGTGTCTGCGCGACAGAATTGATGGTTGGTATCAGCAGTTTCTTTGCGGTGATTATTGCGACTTGAGGACGCAGATAGAGATTACACCTTTAACCTGTGGTATTACCAAAGGAACACAACTCGCTAACCCTTGGAAAGATGGAGGGGGTAAAGCTAAAAAGGAAGGAGACAAAGATCAGTCGCCAAAAAGATCAGCGTCTTTGATGCAAGATGCGAACTTACAAGAATTGAAAGATAGTAGACCTTGGTATCAAACAATTGATATTGGAGTGTTGCAATCAATGCCAGCTAGAGTTAACGAATCTTTCAGTAAGTTTTTCAACGGTGCAGGTTTCCCGAAGTTTAAGCGCCGTCACGACTTTAAATCGTTTAGTTATAAACCGGGAAGGGTAAAGGTTAAAGGTAATAAAATCTATTTGCCGAAAATTGGATGGATGCGTTTTTATAACTCGCGTTCTATTCCCGATGGGTTTGAAATTAAAACAGTTACAGTGAGACAGAAAGCTGACGGGTGGTACGTCTCGATCAGAATCGAAAACAAAACAGTACCAGATTTCCCGGTAATTTCAGATAGTGAAATCAAAACTATCACTGGTTGCGATCTGGGACTGGGTAAGTTGGTTTACCTATCTGATGGAAGCAGTATTGATAACCCACGTTTTGCTACCAATAAAAAAGCCAAGCGTTTAATGCGAATTAGACAACGGCGGGTAAGTCGTAAGCAAAAAAGAAGCAAGAACCGCAGCAAAGATCAACTTAGAGTGAGCAAGTTGCACAACAAAATTCAACAGCGTCGAGAATCTTATCAGTGGGACGTTGCTAAACGCATTCTCAAAAGAAGTGATGCTGTCGCTGTTGAAGATTTGCAAGTTGGAAACATGATGAAACGGTGCCAACCCGTTAAATCTGAAACTGGTAGATTTTTGTCTAATGGTCAATCAGCTAAACGGGGTTTAAATCGTTCTATCGCTGATGCTAGTTGGTATTCGTTAACTCAAAAACTTGAATATTTGGCTGTGAAGTCAGGCAAGAAACTGTATAGAGTCAATCCACAATATACCAGTCAAACTTGTAGTAAATGTCAGCACGTCGATAAGAATAGCCGCAATGGTGAAAAATTCATTTGCATTAATTGCGGACATATTGATGATGCTAATTTGCAAGCCGCAAGAAATGTAAAAGTTAAGGCAATAGAAACTTACGGCTTAAATATTGTCAAAATAATTAAATCGAAAATGGTACGGCGGGACTCGTCGGAACCAGTACAATTAAGTCTCTTTGAGGCTAAATTGTATGAACGCTCGTCAGACATTAACACGCTGCCTTTAAAAGGCAAACGGCGTGTGGGCGAGAACCCAGAGTACAAGCAATTGTCTATCTGGGATATTTAGAGCGCAACCTCTAAAGAATCCCATCCCCTTCAGGGGTGGGAGTGTCAAAAGGAAACTGTCGCCACTATGCAATCAATTTATGACTGGCAAGCAACTGACACAGCGGAAACGGAAGATTAACCTCAAACCCAATTTGCTCTTGGGTATATTTTTACTCACCTTAGCACTGCCCTTGCCCTTCGCTACCAAGAGTCTAGCACAACAGCAGACAGGGCAATATCAGCGACGGATCTTTGATGCTGCTCTCTACTTCACTTTATATTTCGAGGGCGGCTTCAGCAACCATCCGGCAGATAAGGGGGGAAGGACTTACAGAGGCATTTTGCAAACGGAGTACGACGCTTACCGCTACAGTCGGGGACTCCCACCTCTAGATGTAGCCAGGATTTCGGAATCTGAACTGTTGGAAATTTATCAGAGTTATTGGAATAATAGCCGTGCGGCGAGTATGCACCCTGCACTGGCGATCGTCATGTTCGATACGGCGGTGAATTTCGGGATATCTAACTCTGTGACATTTCTGCAACAAGCTTTGGGACTGCCGCAAAGTGGCGTTTTTGACGCTCGCACGATGAAAGCTTTAGCTTCTGCTAATAATAAGAATACAGCTTTTCAGATGATTAACGAGCGGATTATTTACCGTTATAAACGGGTGCAAGAAGATCCGAGTCAAATGGCGTTTTTTCGGGGATGGTTGAGTCGCGATTACAGTTTGTGGGGGTATGTGGAGAAGATTAAGAATTAGACGGGATATTACGCACCCACCAAAGAAACCGGGTTTTTTGACAAAAATACTTCGCCTTACCCACAGATTCTCTCAAAAACCCGGTTTCTGGAGCCATGAGCACAAGTCCTAATAATGGCTAATTGCTAATTGCTAATTGCTAATTGCTAATTGCTAATTGCTAATTGCTAATTGCTAATTGCTAATTGCTAATTACCCATCCTCCCCCTCTTCCCCATTCCCCCTCTTCCTATCTTCCCCTAGCCCCTAGCCCCTAGCCCCTAGCCCCTAGCCCCTAGCCCCTTATAATTAACGCGGAGAGCAGCAATGATTTGTTCGTTAGCTTTAGGAAAGGGAAACTGGTCTATTTCGTCCAGTGTCACCCACCGAATCTCATCGCATTCAATTAACTGGGGTTCACCGCTGGTGTGACGGCAGTGATAAGCATTAAGAGTAACGCGAAAATGAGCGTAGGTGTGATCGATTGTGATTAAGTGATCCTCCACTTCGATAACTATCCCCAATTCCTCCATAATTTCTCTTTTAATGCAAGCTTCCAGAGTCTCGCCCGCCTCTAATTTACCCCCTGGAAACTCCCATAGACCGCCTAGTAATCCACCTTGGCGGCGTTTGTCAATTAAAATTTTTCTCTCTTGATTCCAGATGACGGCAACGCCAATAAACTTGTGAGGTAAAGCAGTTGAAGTTTTGGTCATAGGTAATAAAAAACAGTTAATAGTTAACCGTTAACCGTTAACTGGTAATAGTTAACCGTTAACCGTTAACTGTTAACTATTAACCGCGATCGGATGTATGCCTCTCGCTGGATTGCAAAGACTTTTCAAAAGCCATCCGCTGTTCAGCGTTTCTGAGAAAGTAGCCACTAATCATCGCTGAGGCTAGCAATCTGCCCAAATGCTCGCGGTTCGTGGTGACAGTCACGCCGAAGTGTTCCGAGGGGAGATTGCCCAACAACCCGACAATGTTGCGCTCCATCACCTGAAAAACTTCAGTAGAGGTAGGCTTAGAGAGTTGGGAGACTGTATCTGGAGCCATAGACTGCACGTATTGCCAGAGTAAATTTGCTCCTTCTCCGTTTTCGTCAAATAAGTCCGGTGTTCGATTGGATGTATTACTCACCTTGTACCTCCGTTTCAGGGACAGCGTTTTTTGTTAAATCTGACATGATTGATGTCCATAACTTCAATCAGATTGCTGCCGATCTTTTCTATTTACGAGCTACTTACTAATCTAGCAGGATGGCAGCAATATCCAAGTGGGCGGAACCGAACTAAGGACGGCGGGTCTTACGATTTGAGCTTAAGGCCTTAGCTAGCCAGATAATCGTCCATGTCTTGTTTTCGCTTCCGCAGTTTGGTTAAGGCTTCGCGCTCGATCTGCCGCACTCGTTCGCGGCTAATATTGAGGCGATCGCCTATTTTTGACAGCGTTAAGGTTTGACCGTCTTCCAAACCGAACCTTAAGGCGAGCACTTCCCGTTGCTGCTGCGTCAGATCGGCCATCAGCATTTCGAGGTCGGCCCGCAGGGAGGCTTGGAGGGCAAAATCTTCTGGAGATGCACCAGTATCTTCCAACAAGTCCCCTAATTCTGTATCTTGGTTATCTCCCACTCGCAAATCTAGGGATAAGGGTAGGCGAGCCCGTTCCAAATATTCCCGAATCTGCTTGGGGGTTAACTCTAATTCTGCTGCTAATTCGTTGGCAGTGGCCGCCCGTCCTAGTTTTTGGGCTAGGTAGCGTTGGGCTTTTTTAATTTTGTTTAGCTTTTCAGTAATGTGGATGGGGAGGCGGATAGTACGTCCCTTTTCTGCGATCGCGCGGGTAATCGCCTGGCGAATCCACCAGTAAGCATAGGTAGAAAATCGGTAGCCTTTGGTTGGGTCAAATTTTTCTACCCCCCGCTGCATCCCGATCGTACCTTCCTGAATCAAATCTAAAAGGTCTACGTTGCGCTTGATATACTTCTTGGCAACAGACACCACTAGCCGCAGATTGGCTTCCACCATCATCCGCTTCGCCCTTTCTCCGGCGTGGATTGTCCGCTGCAATTCAGTCTCAGACAGCCCAGCAGCTTCGGCCCATTCTGTTCTAGTGGGATCGCGACCTAACTCCAAAGCTAGAGCATTTTTCGCCTCGTGCAAGGCTGTCGTTCGCTGAACCTGCTTTCCATAGAGAATTTCTTGCTCATGGGTCAGCAGGGGAACGCGGCCAATTTCTCGTAAGTAAGCGCGTACTGAATCTGTGTCTGAGGACTTAGGAGGTTTCATAAGGATTTCCCGCTGGGTACCTCAGCCGCTAGAGGGTTGAGCAAGCAAACCCCTAGTCTTAGCTGGGAAGGAAAGCGGGCGGGGACTTACGCTTTCCTTGCGTTTACACACGCCTGGTTTTTATAGTAGCTACGTGCTACTAAGAGTCGCCCCATTCCAGGTTAGATTCTGGTTGGAGTCTTAATACCGCTCAATATTATGTTAAAAATATTAACATTTCTGAGAGTCCGTGTATATACCTCCCCAAGAATAAGGTTCAGGGGTAAGTCGGAGTGAATATAGATAAATTTTACCCAGTGGCTCCTTCTTAACTCCCATTCCTAAAGAAAGATGTAATGGGTAGATGTAAGCAACCGCTTTCAGCGGTTAGGGACTAGGGGCTAGGGGCTAGGGGCTAGGGGAAGAAGAGGAAGAAGAGGAAGAAGAGGAAGAAGGGAATAGAGTTAAGGGTTTGAGGAAACTAAAATGTCCTCACCACCTTGTCGGTTACTATAGCTGAGTACGATCGATTCTCTGATTTGCAGCCTTTATCACATACTGGTAATTTTGTCAAAAAAACTAGGATGATTTAATAGTCTGATTAGTAGCCTTTGCTTTGTACTTACCACTTCTTACCTTTTAGAGTAGACGCTCTGTTCGCGATCGCTATCAGCTTTTTAGTTGATATTGTCTTATTAACCGTTATTCGAGAGATTCGGTATTGATTTGTAAACCAATTTATTCTCAGTAAACTGTTATCATATAAAAATCCACTTAAGTAGTATTTAGGCAAAAGCTTTTCCACCTTTCTATTTGTTGAACCAAAGGGATAAGCGACATGAGCGCTCACAATTTTATTTTTATCTAAATCCTTCATACATTTTCTTAAAGCTAATTTAGCGGCTGCGAGTTCAAATTCTAAATCTTTACCCGATATCTTTGCTAAATCTTTGTGATTAAATCCATGAGACTGAATGTCATAAAATCCCTTTTGATATCCTTCTCGTAAATCGCTACAAGTAGTATGAGGCAAATAATCACCACCATTATCAACCCACAGAAATCTAGGATTAATAAATAAAACAAACTTGACCTTTTCCCTATAAATTTTTTCCAGATTTTCTAAAATAGGTAGACCATTTGTATGAACGCCTTTATAACCATCGTCAAAAGTTAGCATAATTGGCTTTTGACCGATATGTTGAATTGGTATCGGCTTAGATTTGTTGATAAAATATACAAAAAGATCCTGAGAGGATAGAAACCAAAATTTTTCCTGAACCAGGTATTCTAAAATTTTTGCTAAATCTTGCTTAGTGTAGTCATTAGTAAAGGCGAATCGATGAGGTGGGTTTTCAGTAGGGTTTTGAGTATCTATAATGTCGTGAAAACCTAAAATTGGAATCCTGACTCCATTAGTGTCTACACTAGAACCAGATATAGCTAAACTCAGTAAAAATATTAATAAAATATATAGTAATTTGGCTTTGTGGCTCAGATAAAAGTGCAATTTCCCTACAACTTTTCTACCTCTTAGCCTTTTCTTTCGCTGATTCATCTGTATCCTCCGCTGTTCGTTTCCTATTAATCTTTACCATTGTTGGGGACAGATTCAGCAATAATCGGAAAATTTTTACTAATTAGTTTAACTTATGTAACTAAAGGGCCAAGTTCCAAAAATATTAATCTATTCATGGAATGGCGGATTAGAAATATGATATTCATTAAGTGCTTTTAGATGAGTCCGCGTTTTTTTAGCCTAGCAAGTGCATCTTCTGCGGCATTTTTTTCAGCCTCTTTTTTGCTGCTACCTTTACCTTCTCCGTATAGTTTTTCACCGACATAAACTTTAGCGAGATATTCTGGCTTGTGCGGCGCTCCTCCGGCGTGGATTGTCACATATTTAGGAGGAGTATTGTCACTGTTTGCTTGTACCCATTCTTGAAAGCGATTTTTAGAGTCTACAAAGTTTTTAGATTCTAGATTAAAGTTAAAAGCAGCAGGTTCTTTAATTGCCTTCTCAAATAATGGTTCGATAAACTCACGAACTGAATCAATACCAGAATCGAGAAAAACTGCATCACCTAAAAATTCTAAACGCTCATTGTCTTCTCTTACATATTTAGGATTTTCGTAAAAATATGAGCGGTGGGTAAGTGCAGTATTTAGAAGACAAGCATTCTGAAAAGGCAGTAGTTTTAGTATTTCAGCTAATTTCTCTCTAATTCTGGATTCTTCAGCAGAAGATACAGAAGGGTGACTCACCTCGTAACGCGCTTGCTCTTTAGAAAGAATGATTAGAACTTCTTGCTTTTGTTTTTCTATTTCTACTATATCTGCCTCTGGTGCAGAGATGTTTTTGAGAAGTCTGGCAATACTATCTAGAGTACGATAAGCATCATCTGTAAAGAATGGAGATTGATGTACCCAATTATTTCTAGTTTCGTGGAGTTCACTCACTAAAGCACGACCAGCGTGACCGAGATTTTCTTTAAATACTTTCTCCCACTGTTTTAACATGAGTGCTAATAAAGGATGAACATCCTCGCGCAGATTTTTTGCTAAGTCTCGCTTCTTGTAATCGTCATTGAGGGAAGATTTGGCCTCTGTTAGCCAACCTTCTTTGTAAACGCGCTTCATTTCTCGTTCAATATAAGGGTATAATCCCTTACCTAAAAGCTTTAAAGCTCTGCCAACTTGTTCGTGATTGGTAATAGCCATATTAGAATTTACGATCTAAGATTTAACTTGACATTAATAATTATGGACGATTTCTGAAACTCTATCGGATGTCTTACCCCCTCCTTCGTAGTAGCAACTTTACTCGCTCCCGCATTCCCTAACAATAAAGTGGCTTAGCTTATCCCTTTTAACTTATTCACCTAAAAAACTTACTTTCAAAGCTTCTTCCATAGTAAAAGGCGATTCCTTCGGAAAAAAGTTTAACTTAATCCCTGTTTCCTCAGCAGCTTTCTGACGAGCTTTTCCATAACACTCATCAAACACTTCTAAAATTAAAGGTTGTAAACTTGGACTGTCTTCTAGCAATCCTTCAATACAAATACGCTGCTCGGTGATGGTACTACGCCAACTCTGACTGCGTTTCTCTGGTTGATATTCCCATTTGAGTAAGTGCATTAAAAGCACAACTAAACGACTTTTTAATTCTCGTTTTTCACTTCTGCCCATACTTTCGATTTCTTCAACTAAATTCGGAATATCTATCCGATCAAAATTGCCTTCTTTTAAATGTTCAGCAGTAGCTTGTATCCATAGATAAAAGTCTTCTTCATAAAGATTATTTTCGGTTTTGACAGATTGACTAATCATAACTAATTTCCTTGACTTCTGCTAGGGTTAATGATAGCTTGACAGAGATATTCCCAAGTTTCAGTTTGTTCTTCTTCATCTCCCTCATCTACCCATGAATTGATTAAAGCGATCGCAGCTTGATTCCTCTCTATCCTCTCCTCTAGCGACAGTTTAGTAATATCAATTTTATCAGACTTTTCTGACACTCTTGGCTTCATTGTCACAGTTTCTTTAAACAATCTGATCGTCTGAAGTAAATTCGGCAAATATTCCCTGGGAGTTTCCTGAATCTCCTGCAACAACTCGACAAATTCTGCACCAATTCTAGGTTCAGAATCAGCAGTTTCAGGTGCTTGATTTTCACTACTTACAACTTGTTCAGACATAATTACCTCCTTTGTCATCTCAATAATTTATCGGGTGGGCTTGTAGCCCACCTACTACATCTTACCTCACCGCCGCAGGCATCCCCAAAATATCCTCAATTCGAGGCATATCTTCTAAAGCAATTACCCGCCCTTCATCCTCAAAGCCAGTAATCTGATCGAAGTTCAAATACTGATACAGATCGCTAGCAAAAGGCTCAATCTTCTTACCCACAATGTCCATATATTCTTGCACGCTTGGCATCCGTCCTAACATCGCACAAACAGCAGCTAATTCCGCAGAACCCAGATAAACTCTTGCATCCTTACCCATACGATTATTGAAGTTCCGAGTTGAAGTAGAAAACACCGTTGCCCCATCATTAACTCGTGCTTGATTGCCCATACACAGACTACATCCTGGCATCTCAGTTCGCGCACCAGCAGCCTCGAAAGTGGTGTAAATTCCCTCCTGTTTCAACTGGTATTCATCCATCCGCGTTGGCGGACAAATCCACAACCGGGTCTTAACTACAGCTTCCCCTTCTAATACCTTTGCAGTTGCTCGATAATGACCGATATTTGTCATGCAAGAGCCGACAAATACCTCATCAATTTTATCGCCCACTACTTCGCTCAATAACTTAACATTATCTGGGTCATTGGGAGCCGCCACAATCGGTTCTTTAATCTCATTCAAATCAATGTCAACGATTTCAACATACTCGGCATCAGTATCGGCTTCCATTAACACCGGATTTGCTAACCATTGTTCCATTTTTGCCACGCGGCGCATCATAGTCCGAGCATCTACATAGCCCCGCGCTACCATATTTTTTAACAGGGCAATATTAGAGCGTAAATACTCGGAAACCGTCTCTACGCTCAACTTAATTGTGCAACCAGCACAAGAACGTTCTGCTGATGCGTCTGTCAATTCAAAAGCCTGCTCAACTTTCAAATCGGGCAAACCTTCGATTTCCATGATTCGCCCAGAAAAGACATTTTTCTTGTTCTGTTTATCGACAGTTAACAAGCCTTTTTGAATGGCAATATAAGGAATTGCATTGACCACATCCCGCAGGGTTACTCCGGGCTGTAATTCACCTTTAAACCGGACTAAAACTGATTCCGGCATATCCAAAGGCATGACACCCAAAGCTGCTGCAAAGGCAACTAAACCCGAACCGGCAGGAAAGGAAATTCCTAGAGGAAAACGGGTGTGAGAATCGCCGCCAGTTCCCACTGTATCTGGTAACAACATTCGGTTTAGCCAAGAGTGAATAATCCCATCTCCTGGCCGTAAAGCTACGCCGCCACGTTCAGCAATAAAATCGGGTAATTCTTGGTGAGTTTTGACATCGACTGGTTTGGGATAAGCAGCGGTGTGACAGAAACTTTGCATTACTAAATCGGCACTAAATCCCAAACAAGCTAGTTCTTTTAACTCGTCTCTGGTCATCGGCCCTGTGGTATCTTGAGAGCCAACTGTTGTCATAATTGGTTCGCAGGGAGTGCCGGGACGAACACCTGGTAAACCACAGGCTTTGCCTACCATTTTTTGAGCTAAAGTGTAACCTTTGCCCGTATCTGCGGGTGGTTGGGGGCGGGTAAAGATTGTGCTTGTTCCTAATCCTAAAGCTTCGCGGGTTTTATCGGTGAGAGTGCGACCAATTAGTAAAGGAATGCGGCCGCCAGCACGAACTTCATCTAAGATGGTGTCAGGTTTGAGGTTGAATGTGGAAATAATTTCGCCAGCTTCGTTAGTAATTTCGCCTTTGTAGGGATGGATGGTAATTACCATTCCTGTTTCCATTTTACTAACATCGCATTCGATGGGTAATGCGCCGGAATCTTCGGCGGTGTTGAAGAAAATAGGTGCGATCGCAGTACCTAAAATATATCCCCCATTCCGCTTATTCGGTACGAAAGGAATATCATTACCGATATGCCAGAGCACGGAATTAATCGCAGATTTCCGCGAGGAACCCGTACCGACAACATCGCCGATATATGCGACGGGATGCCCTTTTTGCTTCAATGCTGCGATCGCACTTAACGAGCCCGGTAGCCGCGTTTCCAGCATTGCCAAAGCGTGTAGCGGAATGTCCGGCCGCGTGGTAGCATGAGTCGCAGGGGACAGGTCATCGGTGTTGGTTTCGCCCGGAACCTTGAACACGCTAACAGTAATCCTTTCTGGCAAAACTGGCCGACAGGTGAACCACTCGGCATTTGCCCAAGAATCCATTACCTGCTTAGCGTAGGGATTGATCTCCGATAAATTCAGTACATCGTGGAAAGCATCAAATACTAACAGGGTTTTACTTAGCGCTGCTGCTGCCGAGGCTGCCATTGCAGGTTCGTTAGAGGATAGCAAGCTAATTAAAGATTGCACGTTATAGCCGCCTAGCATCGTTCCTAGCAGGTAAACTGCCCACTGGGGCGCAATTAACGGGCTGTGAATTTCGCCTTTGGCGATCGCAGTTAAAAATCCAGCTTTCACATAAGCGGCCCCGTCTACTCCCGGTGGCACGCGATCGCGCAGCATCTCTACTAACGCCTCTTCCTCGCCTGCGGGCGGATTTTTTAGCAGTTCGCAAAGTTCAGAGGTTTGCTGAGCATTCAGCGGTAGCGGCGGAATTCCCATTGCTGCCCGCTCGGCCGTATGTGCGCGGTAAGATTCTAGCATAATTTCGTCTCCTCAAGATGGCATTTTCGACTTTCAATGGGCGATTTTCGCTTGTATAGCAACCGTCAAGGTGGTTAGGACATTCTAGTTTCCTCAAACCGTTAATTCTATTCTCTTCTACCTCTTCTTTCCCTTCTTTCCTGAGCATCGTAGCCCCTAACCGCTGAAAGCGGTTGCTATAGATCGGGAAGCTTACCTTCCCAACTTGCAAAAAGCCCTCACCCTTATAAAAACTTAACGCAACTAAAAAAACAGTGGATTTCAATACTTATGCGAGATTTGCCCCAAACTGCCAAGGCGAGGGCAATATGGCGATCTGTGCGATCGCGAGTGGTAGAGCGGCGCTGCTTGGAAATAAAAAATGTCAAATTTACTACATTTTTTGATATAGTTTTTTGCTTAGACAGCAATAGGGTTTACTTCCCCTATTTTCTTTTCCTGTCTTTCTTATCCCCTTGCCCTACTCTAAACTATCTTGACTTTATTGAGAATCTTTCGCAACTTAGGGGTACACTAGACTATGATTTCAGGGATGAGAGGACTTATACGTATACATAAATTTATTATGGTTTGTAACATCACCCAAGAGCAGAAAAAAATAGTACCAAGGGGGCTTGCTTAAATTTTCATTCTGGGAATAGAGCTAGGAAGAGTCTTCTTTTAGCCCTGTTAAAGTCACGGAATAATATTCTCCGTTAAATTTTAGTAACAAAACGTTTATTACTCAAGCCAAAAAATGTAATATAAAATACAGGGATCGAACAATATTCTCTTCGTCAGCATCAGGGATCGTTGAATTGTTATAGCTAGAATAATTTGAAAAAGGGTGCAGGAGCCCAGATGTGTACAACAGAAAATTAGAATTTATCAATCAAAAACTAAATCACTCAATCGTGGAACAATGCCTGGGTTGCGCCTTAAGGCAGGAAATGGAAGTGGCGTTGCAAGAAACCAAAGAACTTTTGGGTGCGATCGCCCCAACCGCTCCATTACCCCTCGCAGTTAGTCGCACTAGCGATGCAGCTATTCTATATTGCAACGATCTTTTTGGCCTCACTTTTGGATCGCTCTCCACAGAGCTAATCGGCCGAAAATTACCTGAATTTTACTGCGAGCCAGCCGATCGCCAACTTTTACTGGCAGAGCTCGAAAACCAAGGTTACGTCCGCGAGGCAGAAGTGCAGCTCAAAAAGACTGACGAGACAGTCTTTTGGGCATCAGTATCAATGCGACCGCTGACTTTGGAGGGAGAATCAGTGATATTATCTATATTCTCCGATATCACCGATCGCAAAAGAGCTCAAGAAGCACTGCGGCGACAGGCCCTCACCTTCGAGAATATCTACGACGCAGTAGCGATCGCCGACACTGTTGGTAGAATCATCGACTGGAACCCCGCAGCAGAGCGCATTTTTGGCTATACCAAAGCCGAAGTAATCGGTAAAAGTACAGAGATTTTTCACTCCTCCTCAGAACAGGCGACAGCGCTAACCCACGAGATTCTATACAGTCTAAGAAATTCAGGTCGCTGGTCGGGAACAATTAACTTCACCCGCAAAGATGGCAGTGACGGCGTATGCGAAACCACCGTAGTCATAGTTGCCGATGAATTTGGCAAGGCGGTGGGCGCAATGGCGATTAGCCGCGACATCACCTTAGTCAAACGCTCGGAAACAGTAGAGCAAGAATTACTCGCATCCATACACTCGCGAGCCCGCCAGCAAGCCGCCGTCGCTTACTTGGGGCAACAGGCCTTGATGGAGAGCGATTTATCGGCACTGATGGACAAAGCTGTAGTTCTAGTTGCTCAAACGCTGAATGTAGAATATTGCAAACTTTTAGAATTACTCCCCGGCGGACACGCTTTCCTACTACGAGCAGGAGAGGGATGGCAACCAGGCTTAGTGGGCAACGCCACAGTCAGTGCTTCCACGAAGTCTCAGGCGGGTTATACTTTGCTTGCTGGTGAGTCGGTAATTGTGGAAGACGTGCGCTTAGAGACCCGCTTCAGCGGTGCACCTCTGTTACACAATCACCGCGTCGTCAGCGGTGTTTCCGTCATTATCCCCGGAAATTGGAGCAGAGAAGATTTGGCGCGAGGGGAACGGGGGAGCGGGGGAGAGGGGGAGATTTGGCCTGAAAGGAATAACGGAGGTAAATCCTCCCCATCCTCCCCATCCTCCCCATCCTCCTCATCCCATCCTCCCCATCTCTCCCATCCTCCCCTAGTCCCTAGCCTCTAGCTCCTTCTTCTATAATTGGTAATTGCTCACAATTATGTAGGATGGATAAACCGTAAGCATTACCTAACTCTAGATGCTTTACCCATCCTACAATGAATTGGTTAAGTTAGCTATTAGCCAGTTCCTTATAAAAAAAATCCCCTGAAAACTCGCTCGGCTTGAGCCTGGGGATGAAAGGGCATTGCAGGATTTATCCTGCTTACCAGATTAATCTACATAATTGCACAAAAGTCTGGCAAGTGTGGTATCGTAAAAATAGTCAAAGGTTGTAAATTTTGAGAAATCAAGTATCTAACTTAACAGTAGTACGGATGCTCAAAATAATTAATCGCAACCAATGCTCAAGTTCTGAAACGATTAAATCGTCAGTAAAAGACGTTAAAACCTACCCCCGGACTGGAGGAAAGTCACGACCGAGGAGCTTGCTGCAAGGCAAGGATAGCAGACCGCCTTTTTGGGCAAAAGGATTGCGCCCGGAAACCCTAGCAATAGGGATATTAAGGCTGGAAAGTCTTAAGAATCCCCGCGTCTTCAGACCGGGGAGTGTCAAACTAAGATAAGAGGGGATCTAGCTTACCCTGAGCTTCAAGGGCGTGGATGTCGTCGCAGCCGCCTATATGGTGGTCGTTGATGAAAATCTGAGGTAGGGATTTTCTTCCCTGTGCCCGCTTTGCCATCTGACTCCGCGCTGCTTCGTCTCCGTCAATGCTATACTCGATAAAATCTATCCCTTTTTGCTTGAGCAGTGACTTGGCTCGAATGCAAAAGGGGCAGGTTCTCCAAGTGTAAATTTCAACTTTAGGAGTCATAAGTTTCTCAAACATTAGCAATATTTCTTAATTTTAATCTTAACCAGGGGAATATGAAATTAATGTACAGTTACTACTTACGGGCTAGGTATAACTTTATTTTTAAGATTATTTTGTTTACTTTAGGGGGAAGAACTATAAAATTTGCCGCTGTGAAATAGACAGTCCCGCTTTAGAGGTAAAACGTTACTGTCTAGTGGTCTCGATCGAGCTGCTTTCGCTTTTTTGCAGAGTAAATTATAGCCGCACTTGTCATCAGCAGTGCGATCGCCGTGCTTGGTTCGGGAACGGAAGTTGAGTCTTGGTTCAATGCTTGAGTTGTATAAACATCCGTGATGGTATTAGTGGACTTAGAGGTGGTTTTGCTATCCGATGCACAGGCATCTGAATAGTTGCCAGGCCCACAAATGTTAACTTGCGCTAAAACTGGAGGGGCTGCGGCTAGGTAGTAGAACCCAACTGCCGCAGCGGCAGTGAGTCCACAAGTTAGTTTTGCCAGTAGCGTAGACATAATTAGTTAATTAAACAGTTGCAATAGGATAACAATAAATACAATGCAACAAAGTTGTTTTCCAATTGATAAGGGCTGTCACAGCGCTGTGTGTTTGCGATCGCGGACAAGAAAGGTGAAACTAATTTTTCGGTTTCGGCTGTCCCCTGCATACCCTCATCATCTTTGCTTTGCCCTGGCAGTCCTTACCCTCTATTCTAACAATCTCTCGCTGCTAGCAGCCCACCCAGGGATATATTTTCACACAACCCTCCTCATAATCAATTATACATGGCTTACCTGAAATTAATGCCGCCAAGTTGTAGTTCAGATCGAATTGAAGATGCCCTACCCGATCCTCTCATCTTTTGCAGACATCTGTCCTCAGTATATATACGTAAGTTTCATCCTGTCAATGACCCCCCGATTAAATTTATACGTATTTACCGAGGGTAGGCTACGTAATAAATTAACTGAGCTAGTCTCTGACGCAGAGTTTCCAGTCCTAGAGCCTTAGCGGCGGATATAAACACGGCTTGGGGAAATTCCTCCTGAGCTTGCCGCAGAGTGTCCCCGTCTACGCGATCGATTTTGTTGAAAGCAACCAAGGCGGGCCCCGGAGTGACGGGCATTTCAGTCAAAATCGTCATCACAGAGCGAATTTGACTGTGCCAAGCTGGATGAGAGAGATCCACTACGTGCAGTAGAGCGTCGGCATCTGTGACTTCTTCTAGAGTGGCCCGGAATGCGTCGATCAAAGCGGGGGGTAGTTCGTGGATGAATCCCACCGTATCCGTAAGTACGATAGACAGGGATTCTTCTGTAACGGCATCGGCAATCACTAACCGCCGCGTGGTGGGGTCAAGCGTTGCAAATAATTGGTCAGCCGTGTAAACTTCTGCATTAGTAAGTACATTGAGCAGTGTCGATTTACCGGCATTGGTATAACCAACGATCGCAATTGAGGGTACTTCTCTGTGTTGCCGTTGCTGGCGCATCCGCGAACGATGAGCTTGCAGTTGATTAACTTCTTGCTGCAAGCGAGAGATGCGTTTAGCGATCGCCCGTCGCTCTGTTTCCAGTTTCGTTTCGCCGGGCCCTCTAGTACCGATCCCACCTCCTAACCTAGACATCGCCTGACCTCTACCGGTCAGTCGCGGTAAATTGTATTCTAGCTGGGCGAGTTCTACCTGTAATTTACCAGCGCCAGATTGAGCTCTCTGGGCAAAAATATCTAGAATTACCTCCGTGCGATCGACAACCCGGATACCGATTTTGGTTTCTAGATTCCGTACTTGTGCCGGAGAAAGATCGCGATCGAATACTATTAAGTTAGCGCCGACTGTCTGAGCGCTCAGAGCGATTTCTTCGACTTTTCCTTCGCCTACGACTGTCTGAGGATGGGGGCGCGATCGCTTTTGCTTCACCGTTTGCAACACCTGACCCCCGGCTGTACCAACCAAGCTAGTCAATTCTAGCAGTCCGTCCTCAAATTGTTGCGGGGTCATATCCTGAGTCATCATCCCCACCACCAGCACCTTATCCTGGTCTACATCAACCTGCTTGGCGACAAACTCCCGCTCAAACTCAGCTTCGATCGCTTCTACCCACTCCTGAAAGTCAAGTTCAGCTAAAACCTCCAAGCTTAAAGGCGCTGACATACTCCAAAAGAAATTTTGAGCCTTAAGAGATTGGTCTGTTTCTGGCAACCCTTCGCGGTTTTGAGTGTTAAGTACAGGAGCAATATCCCCCGCTCCCCCCTGCTCCCCCGCTCCCCTGCTCCCCCGCTCCCCTTCCGGCGTTAGGTGGGCCAGATAGGTTTCTTTGATGTAACCAGCACCGCCGCCCCCTCGCCGCTGAAAGCCTCCACCAGTAAGCGTTAGCCAAACCAAAGCATCTAAGCGTTGGATTGCCATTGCCGTAAGTGCAGCTTCACCAGGCGGTTCCGGTTTCAGGTGGGTAGCAATGCAGCGAATACCGCTGAGACGACCTTGACCATAGCGGGGCAATTCTAAGGGTGGGATTTGGGTTTGGCGAGGCGTACCCACACCAACGCGAATCACCTGTCCCCGGCGGTTGACGTAGGCACAAACAGGCTGGTCAATTTCTGTGCTGATAGCAGCAGCACGTTGAGCAAATTCCGGTGTCGCGAGGCGATCGCCCGGAAGTCTCTGGTGGTAAAGTTTTTCGAGTTGCTTGAGTTGGCTTTTCTTTAAACCTTGGAGGTTGCCGTAGATAGTGTCGATAGGTCTTTCCTCTGAAAATCGAGTTTATTTTAAAGTATGACTTAGGCAAACCTCTTGCCTTAACCGCCAATATAGGTCGTTCCTTTACTCCCACACAGACGGCGTTACCTTATCAGTGCCTAAGTCTAGTTAATATTTTAATAAAAAAATTGTCGGGTAGCACGATCGATCTCAAGTTTATTTATAACATTTTACTACCTTTTTGCAAATAGCACATCTAGTTACGCCTACCGTATAAATTATCACTATCAATTATCTTTCAAGTCATCCTTTAGAATTGTGTGGATTTTGAGCCTAAAGGCAGATAGCCGTGCAGGAATTAGGTGGCTACTATGTAAAAGTAATGAATGTAAAGGAATGTAAATCATGGAAACTCCTCCTAGCTATTTACCCAAAGTTGCTAATGCGTATAACGAGAAAGATCGCAATGCTTTCTTGTTTGGTTTTACTCCCCAAGCAGAGCTTTGGAACGGTCGCTTAGCCATGATTGGTTTCCTAGCTTATCTGCTGTGGGATCTTGCTGGATATAGCGTGCTGCGCGATGTCCTACACTTCCTTCCCAATCTACCTCTGCCTAGCTAATCATCGGTTCTACTTGCAATTTGGCAGTTTTAGGAAATACTAAAACTGCCAGATAGTTTAAAAAAATCTAACGCTAGGCAAGCCCTACTGTCTCAAACATTTCATAGTTAGTTACAGTTTTTTCATTTTGTAAGGAAGGAGAAATAATCATGATCGACTCAAACTTACTAGCAGTAATAGAATCGGCTGTTAGCGACAGCGCATTGGGTGATTGGCAAAAACCCTTGGTGATGTTTATTTGCAATCTCTTGGCTTTGTTCGTTCTTAGCCGTGTAATTTGGCATCCCCACGTCGGGCCGAAAATGCCTCTACCCTTTCCTGAGCTTTTCAATAATATTAGCGTCCCTGCATTTTTGGCATCAATGAGTGCGGGTCATCTCCTGGGGGTACTCGTAATTATGGGGCTCAATAACAGCCAAGTTATCTAGCAAGAGAGCAAAAAAGCTACTGAAGATGTGGCTTTTTAGCCGAAAACTCATAAGGACTTTAGACGCTATAAAGTAGGGTGCGCTTAATGCACCCTGCTAACTTCTTCTAGGACAGGGTGCAGACCAAGATAAATTAGCGATTTCAATAGCAGAACTAGGCTCACTTTACTTTCTATCTTAAGTCAGAGCTTAAGTAATAGTGAGGGTAGAGCAAGGGAAATCTTTGTATCCCTAATAACAATTAAACCGATAGCTTTTCATTCCTTTAGGTAGAAGTAACAGCCTGAGTAGCCGAAGTATTGTTTATTAAAATAGGCTCCGTAGCCGCATCGAGCTGAATGAGTAAAAAGGTCTGTAAGAGATAAGTAAGTGAGACTTATCTGAACAGGAATCTTTCTATTGATTTAGAGAGTTCGCTCTGCGGATTTATTAATAACCTACTAGATAACGTACTGGAGCAAGGAGTCTCAATTATGAGCTTATTATCGGTAGATGAACTTAAAATCCTGGTGGAACAGCCCCAAGAATTGTGCGTATCGATTTATATGCCCGTCACCCAAGGGGTAGATATTCAACAGAATCCTATTCGCTTCAAAAATCTACTTCGAGAGACTGAGGAAAAATTAGTAGAATATGGCTGTGAGCAAAAACAAGCCAGGGAATTGTTACAGCCAGTCCAAGCAGAAGTTGAGCAAGATAACTTCTGGGAAGAGCAGAGCAAGGTCTTAGCAATTTTTGCGGCTCCGGGATTTTTCCGCTACTATAAATCACCGATAGACTTTGAGGAATTAGTGGTGGTTAGCGATGCTTTTCATGTTAAGCCGCTAATGCCACTGGTAGCGGGTGATGGGCTTTTTTACATTTTAGCGCTGAGCCAGAATGAAGTCCGGCTGATTGAATGTACGCGCTACAGCGCTAGGGAAGTTGAAGTAGAAAACTTGCCTCAGAGCCTCGATCAAGCTCTCCAATATGATGAAACTGCAAAAGAGGGGCAATACCGCATTAGTACCTCAAAAGGAGGAACTAATAATTCTTTCACCCACGCCGGTAGTTTTCACGGGCAAGGAAGTCCCGATCGCGACAAGAAGCAGGAAGATATTCTGCAATACTTCCACATAATCGATCGGGCTGTGCACCAACATTTACACGGCAAAAAAGCTCCCTTAGTGCTAGCCGGAGTAGAATATTTGTTTCCGATTTACCGAGAAGCAAATACTTACCAGCATCTAGTTGCTGAAGGGCTGACGGGAAATCCTAAAATTTGGAAGGCAGAAGAGTTACAGGCGGAAGCTCTGCCGATTGTGGAACCTTTGTTTTCCCAGGTACAGGAAGAGGCGATCGAACAATATCGGGAACTTGCCGGAGTTCAAAAAACTTCTGCGGATTTAAATGAAACTCTTTCGGCTGCTTATTTTGGAAGAGTAGATCGATTATTTGTGGCGATGGGCGTTCAGAAATGGGGTACTTTTAATCCTGAAACGGGTAAGGCGCAAGTTCACTCAGAAGCGGAAGCCGGCGATCGAGATTTATTGAATTCTGCGGCTATTCAAACAATTTTGAACGGCGGTACTGTCTACGCTGTTCCGCCTGAAAAAGTCCCCGAAGCAGCACCAATAGCTGCGATCTTTCGTTATTAATTTATAGGAGTTAAAGCAATGGAATCAACAACTTCAGACCAACAAAATGCTAGTAATAGCGGCGATAAGGAACGGTGGGCATCGTTAATTGGGGGTGGGGCGCTGGTTCTTTACGGTTTGTCTCAACGTTCTTTGAGGGGCGCTTTGGTGGCGATCGCAGGTGGCGGTTTAGCTTATCACGGTGTCAGTGGAGGAAATGTAGTACAGTCAGCAGAAAATATGGATAATATCAAAGTTGAAAAGACGGTGACAATTGATAAATCTCCTGAAGAACTTTATCGTTTTTGGCGGGACTTTGAAAATTTGCCGCATTTCATGAAGCACCTTAAATCTGTGAAAGTAATCGATGACAAGCGTTCCCACTGGATTGCATCTGCACCGATGGATAATAGCATCGAATGGGATGCGGAGATTATTAACGAACAGGAAAACCGATTAATTGCTTGGGCCTCAGTTGAAGGCGCAGATGTTGATAATTCTGGTTTTGTGCGTTTTCAACCCGCTTCCACAGGGCAAGGAACAGAGGTAAAAGTTGTCATTGAATACAATCCCCCAGGCGGTGCAATTACTGCTGCTTTTGCTAAGTTATTTGGTGAAGAACCGAAACAGCAAATCGGTGACGATCTGCGTCGCTTTAAGCAAATAATGGAAACTGGCGAAATTGCTACTGTGGAAGGCCAATCTTCGGGCCGTAGGTAAGTAGTGGAGTTTACATATAGGGGGACTATTGATTATTTAGGGAAAGATACGCTAAAAGGGCCAAAGGATATATTCGTTGAACGGACTGCTTCTTCTAGAACTTCTGTGGCGGTAGGTAAGTGGACAAATTCAATGTCGAGAGGTGAGCTAAATTGAATCTCGCCTGTCTCTTTGCTTCCTTCAGGAACTAAAATCAACAAACGCAGCGTATAAGTGCCTTTTTTATTAAGAGGGCGTAAAAGCAAGTCAATTTGTGATTTAGGTTCAGAAAAGCTTACAGGTGTAAGTTGTTCTACCTGATGGTGGCGGTTAGGTACTTGCGCCTCTATGTAGACGGCAAGATTGTCCTCTGATAAAGAGATGCCAAATTTAAAGTCATCATAACTGTAGTTGCCTTGATTGGTCAATTGAATTTGAACAATATGTAATTCTTTGTATCTATATTCTGTGGTTCCGTCAGAAATTTTGATGTCTGTGCTGTGGCATAATGTCCCCAAAGTATCATCAAAGGAAGGAAATATATCAACTCTGCGACCAATTGTTTGCGTGCGCTTCTTAAAAGTAGAAATAGCTCTTTGAATTAAAGCTCCGGTGATGCCACTACCAATTACAATTAGAGATATTATTAAGATGGTGGACCAGTGGAACTCGCTCATTTGGTTTGAGTAATTAAATCAGGTTTATATTATTATAATATAAATTACCCGCTCGGAGAAGGGTTTGCTGATGCCGCCTAAAGTTGTTTTTGGAAATGCTGGTATTGAAGGTATAAGTCGCGGAGGTTGGTTCGCGGGTCACTTTATAACTCCTAATGACGATCCTCGCTCAACGTCTGTTTTAGAGGTAAAATGGGGGACTCATAAAGCAGGGGAATGTAGAACTCAGTGGGCTGTAAATACTGAAGCTACTACACTTTCTATTTTAATTAAAGGGCGATTTCGGATTCAATTTCCAGAGTCAGAGGTCTTGCTTTCTGGTGAAGGTGATTATGCTCTTTGGTGTCCGGGTGTGTCTCATTATTGGTTCGCTGAGGAAGATTCTATAATTCTGACGGTTCGCTGGCCGTCAAAGTCAGGAGATAGTAAAGGGCAAAGTTTAGGACTTTGAGTGCATTTACTCAAAAAACATTGCTTTTTCCAGGGTTATTCGCTAAAATAACCAACCTGTCCAGTAAAAGTATTCCACCAACGAGACAGATATTTTCGACATCCACTTATGACCATTGGCTATACTCCACCTTGGCTGCTTAACAATGGCCTATTAATGACGTTGTACGGCGCATTAAGGGCTAGTCGCCATTGGGAAAAAACGATCTCCGATCCAGAGCCCCCTTACCAAGAACATATCTTTACTGGTGCTTGTGGAGTACCGATTTTCGGTCTAGTTGCGATTCCCGAAAATCCCCGATATACCATTGTTGGCACTTACGGGATTACTGGCGATCTGGATAATCAATGGTTTCTTCGGCTACTGGGTCGTAAAGCCTATTCCCAAGGCTGTGCAGTGGTATTCTTTGACTGGCGAGCTCACGGCAAAACTGCCGAACTTTCTCCTACGCTGACTTCTGATGGTCTATACGAAGGCGAAGATTTCGTTCGGATTGCTGCGGCTGCGAAAGAGATGGGATGTCCCGCCCCTTTTTGGTTCACGGGTTATTCCCTGGGGGGACAATTAGCATTGTGGGCTGTAAAATCAGCTCAGGCGATCGCAGATTGGGGGCCTGATTTAGGACTCGAAGAGTCAGAACTAGCAGGCGCGGCGGTGATTTGTCCCAGTTTAGACTCGAACCGTTCTCTGTCTTATCTGGTTAAAGATGAATGGGGGAAATTTTTAGAAAAAGCGATCGCCCGACAGTTAAAAAAACTAGCAAAACAGATCGCCGCATCACATCCAGGGGCGATCGATCCGGCGGCCATTGAACGCGCCAATAGCATTTGGGGATTTGACCATGAACTGGTCATTGGGCGGTTAGGTTTCTCCTCTGTAGAAGAATACTATGACGCTAGCAGCGCTCTACACATTTTGCCTCACCTCAAAAAACCCACTTTTATCCTGTATGCAGCGGACGATCCGATGTTTGACCCCATTCTTGTCTCTGAGTTGCAAGCCATTAGTGCCAACAATCCAGCCTTAGAATTAGTGCTGACAGCCTACGGTGGTCATGTCGGGTATATCAGTAGTAAACGCTGTCAGCATCAATTTGCCGATCGCGATCGCTGGTGGGCCTGGAATCGGATTTTACAGTGGTTCGACACATTGACTGTTAATTGAGATGAAATAGCAGCAGAAAAAAGGATTTAATTATCTAGTAGCTGTGATATCATTTTTGATCGGAAAATGGTATAAAAACCCGGCGACTCTAAAGACTCAGGAGTGCGATCGCTAGAGACAGGGGGCTAGGGACTATGACGATCGGGGAAGAAGGGTTGAGAATCTATGCTGGTAGGAATTAAGAATGTCTTAACTGTCGTGGCGGTTGCTATAATCGATAGACCAGACAAGGAAAAACTAAAAACATAAGTTTTTCTAGATTTTTTCAATCCCAATCAAAAATCGCAATTAATTGTAGGAGGACACTGTTATGGGTGAATTTTTGACAGCCGATTTAATAGTAGAAGGAGTCACGGCTTTGGGTTCTTTGGGTTTCTTGTTTTTGGCATATCAAGCTTTGCAAATATTGAAAAAATAAAGCGAAAAGCAATTTTTGTAGAGATGGAAACAATTTGAAAAAGAAACCCAAAGCCAGAATTCAGCCTAAATTCTTCTGCATAACGCAACTGCGTTGCTGTTTCTCAGGGGTTTTCAGCATTTTCTTTATAAAAAGTAAGATCCTAATTCCCAGAAAGCTTACCAGCAATAGCCTTTTCCCTTAGCCTTAGCCTGCTAGTGAGCTTGTGGAGAAAAACCGTGTCCGTTGAGCGATCGCTAGACGGGCAGACACAAAACTAGATCGCAGAAGGCGCGTTGTGGTAGAATCTAGTCTGTCCACATCTAGTACATAATTGAGTTTGACAATAAACTGGTAACAATAATTCGTCGGCTTAGAGGTATTTTACAAGACCAGGGTTGTGCTCGTTTAATTACAGATGAAAGTTTGTCACTGGAGAGAGCTGCGGAGGGCGAACCGCCGCACTTCCAACTAGGGGCGTTACGCAATGGCAGGAGAATTGTTACCTGTAGTGCCTAAATTCCAGAATTGGAAATTGACTCAAATGCTTGAAGGTAAATGAGTCGCCGCCTCAACTCAACTCAAAGCATCTAGATAACTCTGCCGATGGCGTGCGATCGCATTGGCGCTTTTCTCTCTCCTAAAACATCAACCAACGGCAGCGAAAATTTTTCATGCCACCATCAACCAAAAAAGAGCTGGGTTGTTTTCATGGTTAGCCAACTTTTGGACGGACGCTATCAAATCATTGAAGTCATAGAAACAGGAGAATTTGGACAAACTTATCTAGCTAAAGATACTCGCCGCCCTGGGGAACCGCAATGTTTTGTCAAGCATCTGCGGCCTGCAAGTAACGATCCGAAACTAATCGAGACTGCCCGCCGCCTGTTTGAAAAAGAAGCAGAAGTTCTAGAAAAGCTCGGCCAGCACGAACAAATCCCTCAGTTATTTGCTTACTTTGAGAAAAATCAAGAATTTTTCTTAGTAGAAGCATTTATTCCCGGCTATTCCTTAGCCAGCGAGATTTTACCAGGAAAACCGCTGTCGGAAGAGCAAGTTGTCAGGCTATTGAAAGAAGTCTTAGAAATTCTCGTGTTCGTACACGGACACGGGGTGATTCACCGAGACATTAAACCAGGAAATTTAATCCGGCGGCAGTCAGATGGCAAATTAGTTTTGCTCGACTTTGGAGCAGTTAAAGAAATTAACCTCGATCGCGGTCAAAAGCCGGCTACAGTTCGGATTGGCACCTTGGAATATATGCCAATTGAACAATTTCAATACAACCCACAATTAAACAGCGATATCTATGCAGTAGGGATGATCGGAATTCAGGCCCTTACGGGGTTGCCTGCTTATGAATTACCAAAACTGCGAGATCGCGATAATCCTCATGGGGGCGAAATATTTTGGCGACATTTAGCTGTAGTTAGTCAAGAGCTGGCAGATGTTTTAGACAACATGGTACGCTACGATTTTCACCAGCGATATCAGTCTGCTGCGGAAGCTGTAGCCGATCTCAAAAGAGTTAGCGATCGCTCTCGAACTAGAGTTCCTAAAATTACCATATATCGGGAAGAAGTAGAGCGCCGCGCTAGCCATCGAGGGGAAATTTCAATTGTCGGCCGCAAAATCTTAGCCGAACTGCGAAACAGTCTAGAACTATTGCCAGAAGAAGCAGATGCCATTGAAGACGAAGTATTAAACCCTTACCGAAAATTCAAGGATAAGGCGCAGCAGTACGAGCAGGCTTTAGTTGAATCGATGCAGCAGGAATATCCCTTTGCCAAGGATACTCGTGACGAATTGAAACGCTTGCAGCAAATTTTAGGGCTCACAGATCAAGATATAGAATTAATCGAAAGTCGCGTCCTCCCCAAATCCTTACTCGTCAAATTACAGAACCTAATTTTAAGTTTTACACAGCCCAAGCAGAGTTCTGACCAGCCACCAGGGAGATTTTATCCTCCAGGGTCGCGGATAGCAGACAATGGTCTACCACAAGCGATATCTAACGGACAAGTTTCGCCAATAAATCGGAATCTTACAGTTATACCGCAGCCACAAAATCGCAGAATAAATCCTTACTTAATTGGGGCAAGCATTGCTGCTATTTTAGCTGTAGTTGCTGCTATTTACGGCTATCTTCAGTGGCAGAAGTTGCAGCAACGCCGCCAGCAAGAATCGCAACAACTTAATACAATTAATGCTCTTTATAAAGAGAGCAATTATCAGGAGTGTATCAACCAGGGAGAAAAAGTTAATAATAGTTCTAGTCGCTATGCAGATGCTCAACTCCTTGTCAAGCAATGCCAGGATGGTACTAACTGGAAAAACGTAACAGTTAAGAATTTTGCTGAGCATTCCAATGCAGTTGGAGCTGTTGCTTTTAGTCCTGATGGTTTGACCATAGCTAGCGGTTCTAAGGACAAAACGATTAAGATTTGGGATTTAGCTACGGGGAATCTGATCCGCAGTTTTGATGGAGATTCATCGGCAATTTGGTCTGTTGCTTTTAACTCGAATGGGACGCGGCTAGCAGCCGGCACTTCTTACTGGAGAATTCTACTATGGAATTTGAAAACGGGGGAATTAGTGCGTACTGTCGATCACGATGCTGCGGTTTGGTCTGTAGCGATCGCTCCTGACGGACTAACTTTAGCTAGCGGTAGCAGCGACAAGACATCCAAAACCTGGAATGTAGCAACTGGGGATTTAATTTACAATTTGCCGGATCATTCCGATTATGTTTATTCGGTTGCTATTAGTCCAGATGGGAAAACTTTGGTTAGCGGTTCTAAGGATAAGACGATTACAATTGTGGATGTAGAAACTGGTCGGTTGATTAATACTATTGATGGTCATTCAGATCAGGTGAGGTCGGTTGCAATTAGCCCGGATGGAAAAACATTAGTTAGCGGTTCCTACGATCGGACTATTAAGATTTGGAATCTGGCTACTGGGGAGTTAATTCGGACTTTGAACGGTCATTCTGGGGAAATCGTATCTGTTGCTATCAGCCCGGATGGTAAGACTATTGCTAGTGGGAGTAAGGATAAAACGATTAAGATTTGGGATTTAAGGAGTGGAGTCTTACTGAATAGTTTGACAGGGCATTCTAATGAGGTTTACACGGTTGCTTTTAGCCCCGATGGTAAGACTATCGCTAGTGGGGGCAAGGATAATACGATCAAGCTGTGGCGGCAGTAAGGGAGCGGGGGAGCGGGGGAGCAGGGGGGCAGGGGAGC
>NZ_CACA01000325.1:0-7911 GCF_000180455.1 Kamptonema sp. PCC 6506 | reverse complement strand
CGTCTAAATAGTTAAGTTTTATTACAAACTTGACATTTGCCGAAAAAACAGTAACAATGAATACAGAAAGAAAAAATAAATCGTTCATCTTAATTGCCTCTAGTTTTATAGAGGCGAACGAGACGGAAGTAGGGACAACTCCCGAAGGAACGCGCCTCAGTTCACCACACTATTGACAGAAGAGGCGAAGACCATGAAACTCACATATCGCGGAATTAGTTACGAATACACTCCTCCCGTAGTTGAAACCGTTGAAGGTAACATCGGCGGCAAGTATCGGGGTTTAGATTGGCGGTTCCGCAATCTTAAGAAAGCTCCACTGTTGCAACCGAGCGTAAACTTGACCTATCGCGGTGTAACTTATTCCAATAACCCAAGTGCGATCGTAGAGAGTCAAGCAGCAGTTGACCAAACAGATCCGACACCAGTTATGCCTATTTCAGAACAAGCTCGCTCCTTGATGATGGATCGCGATCGCGCTGCTAAGAAGCGCCATCAATCAATGCTGAGCCGTTTAGCCGCTGAAGTTGGATTAAATATCACCCCTTCAGAATCCTACCACCAAGGTTAATCACACCTGTTTGTAAGAAGGAAGAGAGAGAGGGGAGGATTGGGAGTTTTGAGTATTGAGTTTTGAGTTGAAAAACTTAAAAATTCCTCATCTCCTATCCTCCCCATCTCTCTCTTCTTTCTTCATTCAAACTTTCCCAAATCTGCGATTCCTTTGTTGGTAAGCATAGAGAGCCCGATGAAACTCTTTGCGGTCAAAATCAGGCCACAAAGTATCAGTAATATAAATTTCCGCATAAGCAATCTGCCAAAGCATAAAATTTGACAACCGCATTTCTCCACTCGTGCGGATTAACAAATCGGGATCGCAAACATCAGCCGTATAGAGATAGCGTTTAAATAAAGCCTCATCAATCTCCTCCGGTTGCAACTGCCCCAACTTCACCTGAGACGCGATCGCACGAGCCGCCTGCACAATCTCCTCACGCCCTCCATAATTCGTCGCCACAGTAAACCGAATTCCCTGATTTTGCTCAGTTTCAGCCACAGAACGTTCAATTTCTGCCTGCAAAGACTTCGGCAAAGCCTGTAAATTTCCCATAAACTTAATTTTTACCCCCTCCTGCACCATCTCCCGCAATTCTTGGCGCAGCTTCCCCTCAAATAAACTCATCAAAAAGTCTACCTCTTCCAAAGGTCTGCCCCAATTCTCAGTCGAAAAAGCATAGGTAGTTAACGCTTCAATGCCCCAATCCTTGCAGCACCGTAGCAACTCCTTCAGCGTACTCGCTCCCCGACTGTGACCCGCAATTCGAGGCAACCCCTGACGCTTAGCCCAGCGGCCATTCCCATCCATAATCACTGCTACGTGCTTGGGCAATCTTTCCCGATCGAGGTCAGCAGGCAACTCTTGTAAAACGCTTAACTTTGCACTCATATATAATTCCGAGGTGGAAACCTATTCTGGTTAACTGTTAACTGTTAACTGTTAACTGCCTCAATTTTTATCGCGATTACTTGGTGGAGGACGGCGTAATATCCGCGAAATCATAGCCGATGCCCTCAAGCCTATCTGCCGTCCCAGATTGCCTATAGGGATTGGCGGCGCTACTCCCTCTCCCTCAGAGGGGTTAAGCTTTGCCTCTAGCAACTCCTTGAGTTTGCTACTCGTCAAAGGTCGGTTTAAATTTCCCATCTGAGCCAAAGAAATAGAACCCGTTTCCTCAGAGACAACCACACAAATGCAAGCTTGCACTCGCTCTGTAATGCCCATCGCCGCTCGGTGACGAGTTCCCAACTGCCGCGACGCAGTACGCTCCGACAGCGGCAAGATTACCCCCGCCGCCACAATTCGAGAACCTCTAATCAGAGTCGCCCCGTCGTGGAGCAAAGTTTTTGGCTGAAAGATAGTCTGCAAAAGTTCTTTTGAAACTTCAGCATTCAGCTTTACACCTGGTACTGAAAAATCCCGCTCGTCAATCGGAGAGTCAGTTTCAAGGATGAGTAAAGCTCCAGTACGATTTTGTGAAAGTTCTTTAACTGCGTCCACAATTTCATCAATCACACTATCAGGCTCAGGAATAGACCTGCGACCTGGGCCAAACAATTGCAGAATTTCACCCCGACCCAATTGTTCCAGCAATCTGCGAAATTCTGATTGCAAGATCACTGCCATTGCCACAGCGGAACCAGTGACTAAGCTGTTGAGGGCAATGTGCAGCAACCTCAACCCAGCCCAGTTACTTACCGCTGTAGCTAACATCAGAACAATAAACCCCCGTACCATCCATAGCGTCCGGCGTTCTCCAATAATGACAAGCACCATGTACGCTAGGGCAAAGACCAATCCGAGATCCAGCCCGTGAATTAAAAAAGATACAGGGGGATATTGCAAAAAGCCCGCACTGTTAATGTCAAAACTAGATTGTTGATTGTTCATGGTTCATAGTTCGCTGCTAGCCATGAACCTTGAACCATGAAGCATGAACCATGAAACATGAACCGTCTTTTATTCCACTTGTTTGACGAGTCTTTCGGGCAAGCGGTCTTGCCTCAGTAAGTCTTGGTAAGTTTCACGCTGTATGATAACGTTTGCTTCCCCATCTCTGACTAAAACGGCTGTTGGTCGAGGCAACCGATTATAGTTAGAGGCCATGCTGTAATTGTAAGCACCTGTCGCCATTACGACCAGGACATCTCCCGGTTTTGATACTGGCAACTGAGCATTTTTAATTACAATATCGCCTGATTCGCAGTGTTTGCCAGCAATTGTTACTGTTTCTGTTAAAGGAGCAGACATTTGGTTGGCTGCGACTACTCGATATACTGATTGGTAGGTAATCGGACGCGGGTTGTCTGACATCCCGCCATCTACAGCTAGATAAGTCCGCATTCCGGGAATGACTTTTTTGGAGCCAACTGTGTAAGCGGTGACGCAAGCTGAACCAATCAGCGATCGCCCTGGTTCGCAAAGTAATTTCGGTAAAGGTATTTCCAGCTTTTGGCAAGCTGCTGCTACCGATTCGCCAATTACTTTGACCCAAGCTTCGATACTGGGAGGATCGTCCGCTTCAGTATAGCTGATGCCTAAGCCACCGCCAACGTTGAGTTCTCCCACAGGTAGGCCGTAGTGACTTGCTTTGACGAATGCTTCGGCGATGACTCCTGCTAAATCTTCGTGGGGTTGGAGTTCAAAAATCTGCGAACCGATGTGAGCGTGTAAGCCAATACAGGATAATGAGGGTTGTTTGCTCAGGAAGGCAAAGACTCGATCGAGATCGTTGGGATCGAACCCAAATTTGCTATCCAGGTGGCCTGTGCGAATGTACTCATGTGTGTGACATTCGATCCCTGGAGTAAACCGCAGCATGACGCGCACTGGTTGGGTTGCTCTATTTTCTAGAATTTCAACCAGAGTTGATAATTCTAGCCAGTTATCGGCGACGATAGTACAGCCGCTTTCGATCGCTAGTTCTAGTTCGCTGCGAGATTTATTGTTACCGTGAAAGTAGAGTTTGTTAGGACTAACGCCAGCTTGGAGAGCAGTAAAGATTTCGCCCCCAGATACCACGTCGATACCTAAGCCTTCGGAGGATGCGATCGCACAAACCGCCATACAACTCCACGCCTTAGAAGCGTAAAGTACCTGAGACTCACCCGGATAGTAACGTTTTAAGGCTTCCCGGTACTGGCGACAAGCCGTTCGCAATGTCACTTCGTCTAAAATATAGATCGGCGAACCAAATTGCTCAACCAGGTTAACTACATCGCAACCCCCGATCTCCAAGCGATCTTGACTGTTAACTCTAGCTGTCAGCGGTAAAAGTTCCTGATTCGGCGAACGAGTCTGGGGGGTATTTTTAGAGTCAGGTAGATACTGAAGTCCAGAATTTTGAACTTCAACAGATTGAATTGATACCATCGTGATAATTAAGTGTTTTTGGCCATTAGTCGTTAGTCATTAGTCATTAATCATTAGCCGCGAGATATAGACTGGGGACTAGAGGCTAAATGACCTAGACTAGGAAGGATTTGTTACTTAAGAGGGTTAAGCCCTAGTTTATTTTCTAGTGTACAATTGACCGCTGTGCCTTTGATAGAAATTAAACATCTTGCACCAGAACACCTGCCAGCAGCCGTCGAACTCGACCAGCTTTGTTTCGGCGGAATTTGGACTTTGGAAGGCTACCGCCGAGAGCTAGACAGTTCTAATAGCGATTTGTTGGGTTTGTGGAAGATGGTGGAGGATGGGGGAGATGGGGGAGATGGGGGAGATGAGGGAGATGATTCTTCTGTACATCCGGGTTTAGCCAATAAATATCCCATCCACCCCTTTATTTCATCTCCTCCCCATCCCCCCCATCCTCCCCATCTTCCCCATCCTCCCCATCTTCCCCAATCCCCGATCCCCCTCTCAGCTAAAATATTCAGAGCGCATAGACAACAACAGCGGCCAACACTTGACACCAAGCCAGACGGCGAGGGCGATCGGTTAGCGCAAATTTCTTAGTGAAGAGCATCTTAAGAAAAACGTAAATTGAGTCTATCGTCACATTCTCTAAGTTTAGAACTCTGTATCGTGATGGAAAAGCAAGTAATGTATAGTCCCAGCTTATCTGGTGGTGCTGCCAATTCACAATCTGGCAGCCGCACCTTTGTTTATGAAGTTAAGGGTCTGCGTCAGAACGGAGAAACTGACCAAACTAGCTGCCCGATTCGCCAGAGTGGGAGCGTGTTCATCGCAGTTCCTTACAACCGTATGAATCAGGAAATGCGGCGGATAGCTCGCATGGGTGGCCAGATAGTCAGCATCCGACTCCTGAACGCCGAACCCCAAACCCAGGCAAATGTTGCGCCAGAGAATGGGCTACAGGTTCAGAAATCAGGAGAACCAAAGAAGCCAATGACTCAAGCAAAAGAAAAAGTTGATATTCCCGTCAATCTCTACAAACCAGCTAGTCCCTTTATTGGCAAGTGCATCTCGACTGAAGAGCTAGTCAGAGAAGGTGGCGAGGGTACTGTCCGCCATGTCACTTTTGACCTTTCTGGCGGGAATTTGCGCTATCTGGAAGGCCAAAGTATCGGCATTATTCCCGAAGGTACTGATGCTAATGGCAAACCCCATAAGTTGCGCCTGTACTCGATCGCATCTACTCGTCACGGTGACAACCTTGACGATAAAACGATATCGCTCTGTGTCCGTCGGTTGGAGTATAAGCACCCGGAAACTGGTGAAAAGGTCTTTGGTGTGTGTTCGACTTATCTAACCGGTTTGGAACCGGGGGCTGAGGTGAAAATCACCGGCCCTGTAGGTAAGGAAATGTTATTACCTGAAGACCCAGAATCCACGATTATTATGATGGCAACGGGTACTGGTATTGCACCGTTCCGCGCTTTCTTGTGGAGAATGTTCAAGGAAAATAACCCTGATTACAAGTTCAAGGGTTTAGCTTGGTTGTTCTTTGGTGTTGCTTATACTCCGAATATTCTTTATAAAGAAGAGTTGGAGAAGTTGCAAGCTGAGTTCCCAGATAATTTCCGCTTGACTTATGCAATTAGCCGCGAACAAAAAAGTGCTCAAGGCGGTAAGATGTACATCCAAAACCGGATTCAAGAGAATGCCGATCAGTTATGGGAGTTGGTTCAAAAGCCAAATACTCATACCTATATTTGCGGTTTGAAAGGTATGGAAGGCGGTATTGATGAGGGGATGTCGGCGGCGGCTGGCAAGTATGATGTTAACTGGTCTGACTATCAGAAACAGTTGAAGAAAAATCATCGCTGGCACGTTGAAACCTATTAATTTGATAGGGTGATAATTTGTTTTGTAGGGTGGGCAATGCCTGCCCTATAATTGTTTTAGAGGATAAATTTTATCGTTGCCTTAGCATCCAGAAAGGGAGATGATTGATATGGTACTGACGGTTAAAGATTTCGAGCAACTCCAAGGTGCTTTAACTGACGCTCATTTGGACTACCAGTTAGAGCTAATAGATGGAGAAATTCATGTTATGGGGTTATCAGATGTTGTATCTAGCTATGTTATTGCTCAATTAGCAAGGCTATTAGGGAATTGGGTAGTACCGCGCCGATTAGGGTTTGTTCTAGAATCGAGTGGTGGATTTAGTCTGCCAAATTCAAATTTACGCGGCCCTGATGTTTCTTTTGTCAGTGCTACCAAACTACAGCGACTTCCGCGCACTTTCGCTAATATTGTACCTGATTTGATAGTAGAAGTTAAATCTTCAACTGATAGACTTAAGCCAACTCGCGAGAAAATCCAAATGTTTTTAAGTTTGGGAACGCAAGTAGGAATATTGGTCGATCCCGATAAAAAGATTTTGGAAGTTTATCGGCTGAATCTGGAAACTGTCGTGTTAGGTGAAGGTGATATATTGACTGTTCCAGAGTTATTGGAGGGATGGGAGTTGGCGGTTTCTGAACTTTGGCCGCCTGTGTTTGATGAGGAATGAAAGTTTTTTAATTTTACCAGAAGCTTAAATACCCAAATCAGGATTTTGAATAAGAAGCTAATGCAGAAGTATCTTACAATGGTTGTGGGTTAAATGAGTTTCTACAGGTTAAAGTCGTGGCTATAAGAATTGGTTTGCTGGGATTGGGGACAGTGGGCGGGGGTACAGCAGAGATTTTGCTCTCTCCCGAAGGCCGCCATCCACTATTACAGGAGTTGGAAATCTATCGGGTGGGGGTGCGCGATCGCACAAAAACTCGCTCTTTACAATTTCCCGAAAATGTGCTGACCACAGACTTAGAGGCGATCGCTACAGACCCAGATGTGAACATTGTAGTAGAAGTAATGGGCGGTTTAGAACCAGCGCGATCGCTAATCCTCAAAGCGATCGCCAACGGTAAGCACATCGTTACCGCCAATAAAGCTGTAATTGCCCGCTATGGCGACGAAATCTTCGCCGCCGCCCAAGAAAAAGGCGTTTATGTAATGCTAGAAGCTGCTGTCGCCGGTGGTATTCCAGTCATACAAACCCTTAAACAATCATTAGGTGCAAACCGCATTCAAACCGTTACTGGCATCGTTAACGGTACAACTAATTACATCCTTACTCGGATGCAAACAGAAGGCGCGGACTTTTCCCAAGTGCTCGCCGATGCCCAACAATTAGGCTATGCTGAAGCTGACCCCAGTGCCGATGTAGATGGTTTAGATGCTGCTGATAAAATTGCCATTTTAGCATCCTTAGCTTTTGGCGGACGCATCAAACTAGAAGATATTTATTGTGAAGGGATCGGACAAGTAAGTGCTGCTGATATTGCTTATGCTGAAAAGCTGGGATTTGTAATTAAATTATTAGCGATCGCCCATCAAGATACCCAAACAACTCGCGATCGCGAACTACTTTCCATCAGAGTTCATCCTACCCTAGTCTCGAAAACTCATCCTCTTGCGAGTATAAATGGCGTTTACAACGCTATTTTAATAGAAGCAGAACCCATAGGGCAAGTCATGTTTTACGGACGCGGTGCTGGTGCTGGCCCTACAGCAAGCGCGGTAGTATCAGATATTATGAATATCGCCGCTATCTTAAAAACTGAAACAGTTCCCATTCCCCATCCTTTGTTAAGTTGTTCTCACCAACACTACTGTAAAATTGCTCCAATTCAAGAACTCGTTACCCGATTTTATGCTCGATTTTTAACCAAAGATAATCCAGGTGTGATTGGCAAACTCGGCACTTGTTTCGGGCAACATAATGTTAGCTTAGAATCAGTTGTGCAAACAGGAATACACGGCGAGTTAGCAGAAATTGTAGTCGTCACTCATGATGTTAAAGAAGGTAATTTTCAGCAGGCAATTGATGAAATTAGTCAAATGGAAGGTATACACAGTATTCCTAGTAAATTGCGAGTTCTTTAATGGTAATGGGT
>NZ_CACA01000326.1:0-47148 GCF_000180455.1 Kamptonema sp. PCC 6506 | reverse complement strand
GGTAACACCTGTTTTGGTTGTGACTACATCGGCACTAGGTGTAATTGTTGTCGCTACAGTTGCATCCGTAGCAGTACCGTCATTATTACTAGAAGTCGGATCGCTTGTGGTAGAAGTGCTCTTGGCGGTATTACTAAGAGTGCCTGATGCTGGCAATGGTAAAGTTACTGTTCGCGTCGTATTTGCAGCATTTGCTAAGCTAATACTCGGCCAAGTAATGATACCTGTTGCTGAATTATAACTACCACCATCTGAGGGTACTACTCCTGTTAAACCTGTGGGTAAAGTATCAGTAATTACCACACCATCAGCCGTTGATGGCCCATTATTTGTGGTGGTGATTGTGTAGGTGACATTGGCTCCGGCTGTGCCTGCAGTAGCTCCTGTTTTGGTTGTGACTACATCGGCAACAGCAGACGAGATTGTAGTAGTAACTTGGGCATTAGCAGCCGTGCCATTATTATTCGCAGAAGTGGGGTCAAAAGTTGTCGCGGTACTGAATACCTTATTAAGGAACGGGCCACCAGCAGCAGGTGCAGTAGCAATTAAGTCGTAAGTGACACTCTGACCACTAGCTAAAGAGGCAATGCTAGGCCAAGTAACAACTTTTGTCGTAGCGTTAAAAGTGCCACCATCTGTCGCGCTACTGAAGGTTAACTCAGCCGGTAGCGGATCTTGAATTACGACGTTAGTAGCCGTGTTTGGCCCATTATTTGTAGCAGTAATTTTGTATGTAATAGTGCCGTTAGGTAATACAAAGGCAGGGCCAGTTTTGACAGTTTCAATGTCTGCCTGTTCCGTAGGCTCAGTTAAAGTCTCAACCTTTAAGTTTTTGATTTCATGTATGTTTGTAGCACCTCCAGTTGAACTGGCGAAACCAAATTTGAAGGTAGATGGCGCTGCTCCGTTAGCTGCGGTAACGTCGTAGTTAACAATAGCTGCCTCGCCTGTATCAAGAAAATCTCCATCTCCGTTTAAATCAACATTAACGGAGAGTAAGTTACCTGTTGTTAAGGTAATTTCGGCAGTTCTTTTCGCATCTGCGCGAACAGTACCCGTAGCAGGAACAGCTAAGCCAGGAGAAAGACTACCTGTTCCAGTTAAGTAGTTATATCCTTCTAAGTATTTATCTGCTAGATCTTTCTCTCCCCTTCCTCTAACTGCTATTGAGTTTGGTATCGGGTCATTTGTCGCTCCAAAGCCGCCATTACGCTCTCCACTATTTGGATTGGAAAAGTTGCCAAATTCATCGAATCCAACCCCCAGATAGCCTCCAACTATACCTGGTGTAGGGAGGTTGGTGATGGGGTCGGGATTTTTATTTTGAGCATAGCCCAGAGAACCAGCATATGCACCAGCGGCTGTTGGATTTGCACTTCCATCAATTAAAAAGAAACTAATGCCATCTCCGCCGCCAGGATAGCCACCGACATTGGCACCGCCGTATGAGAAGAAGTCAAAGGTAACTCTAATGCCGGAATTGGAAGGGATAGGGTTGTTATAAATGACAAAAGCTGACTGGTTCCCAGCAACGGAAGTTAAGTTCAAAGCACCGCTGCCAGGAGCATCGACTGTGCCGCCAGTAGTACGGGGAATAACACCAGACGAACCGACTGGTGATGCAGTCAAGTAAGGGTTATTACCACTTCCACCATTACCATAGATCCAAGGCCCAGTAACAGTCGCATCTTGAAATTTTTCTTCAACTAAAATAGCCAGGACAAAAGTATAAGCTTCTAAAGCTTCTTTTTCAAATGCTAAGGAAGATTGAACCTCTCCTGTCGCAAAGTCGAAATCCCAATTACCCCCAAGTGCTACACTCCCAACTAAACTCTCGGAAGCTGCAACTTCTGCTCCTGTCAATTCGCTTAGTTTTCTCACAAAAGCAACGCCTAAGTTTCCGGTCGCTACATTACACGAGACTAAGAGAATATCTCCTCTATTTGCTAGAGCATTTCCCCATTGCTGTAACTGTTTGCTATAGATTTCTAAGTTGCTAATATTCAGTTCTACTGACCCTAGCTCAACTTTGGATTCGCTACCATGAGCAACAATTTGAAGGCTGTCAACTAGGCTATAATCAGCTAAAATTCTAGTGATTTGTTCTATCCCATCCCTCATTGCGTCGAGGATGAATACTTTTGTGCCGAGTTTTACTCCCGCAGCAAGAGTCTGATAATCATCAACTCTTGAATCTATAAAAACAATATCTTTTGTTAGTGCTTTTAATGAGGTGGAATCTGGTTTAGTCAACACTGATTTACTAGCGATATTGTTGCTAAAGCGCTGAGGATTTTGGATGGCAAAGTTGACTTGGGTGGAGATGCTTTTCATGATTTTAATTATCTGGTAGATCCGCTGATGTTGACGCAAAATAACTATCGTAGTAGTTAACAGTAGCTATAAATAGCTGCTATTAAACAAGATTGCCTACGACAAATGACTGAGCGCGTTGCAAAGCAAACCATCGCTCAGTTGTAATAAACAACTCTCAATCTGGTTGATGAAAGTTACATTTTTGCGTGTAAATTCTGATGCTTTTAGAGCATTTATGAGCCTTTGTTTTACTCGCTGGATTTTGTGAACAATAGATCCTTGGTAATTGATAACTACTGTTACCAATTCCACTAATTTTGATGCAAAGGCAAACGTTAGAAAAGGGTAAATTAAGACGCTGTGGACTATGACAGCAGGAAACATAAAAATGGAATCCCGCAACCTGATGGAGTATTTCATTAGATAAATGATCGGCAGTAGATGCCCCAGCTTTAAGCTGGAGGTTTTCTGTTTAGTTTTTTTATAGTAAATGCCCCGATCGAACCCCTGGAAAAAGTTGTAGTAGATATAGCGACCTAATCTTTGCAGATAGCGATTAGCCTGCGATTGACTAGCTGACAAATAATTCTCAAACACCCAAGTAGCGCATCCTCTAAGGTTATTTGAACAAATGTCATCTGGTTTTAGGCTTAGAAGTTAGTCACTATTTTACGTAATCACAGGAGATGCTGAAACTACCAATCTAAATTGGTGCGCTTATTAAGAATAGAATCTAACACAAGCCATAAAACTTGTGCGATCTAGTAAATTTAGCTCAAATTGAAAGTTGAGTGCGTAATTTTCAAAGAGCTTTTACAGACAAGCTTACCCAAACACCCAACAAGTGCAAGCACACCTTAACAAATTTTTTCTCTAAGATTTCACTTCAAACCTGCACCCCACCTAAAATTATAACTTTATGGGATGATCGTCAATAGGTAACTGTTCGTAGGGGAAAGCCTTCAACACCTTGATTATGTACTTTTGTTATTCAAAGGCAGGATGGAAAGCGCTAGACGAGTTAGGAAGGGGAATTAGAGCATAGCGCGGCAAAGTCTTTGTGGGTGGAGCTGCACCTTCTGGCGATCGCAGTACATAGTTTTTAGAGGTTTTCCCCGAAGTACTTACTCCCACAAACAAATACAGTGAGATTGTAAGTGTAGCAGCTAATATTAATTTTTCACGCATTGCAGACTCCTCCTCCAACACCAGATGCTTTTGAGCACCACTCCTCATTTCAACTCCATCATAAGGAAGATGTGGGAATGCTTGACGCGATCGCAGTCAGTTAGGCATTGTGACAGTTATCACGGGCGGATGGGGAGCGGGGGAGATGGGGAGCAGGGGAGCGGGGGAGCAGGGGAGCGGGGGAGCAGGGGAGATGGTGGAGATGGTGGAGATGGTGGAGATGGAACAGGAAAGATAAAGATTTCCCCTCTGCTCCTCTGCCCCTCTGCTCCCCATCTCCTCTGCCCCTCTGCTCCTCTGCCCCTCTGCTCCCCATCTCCTCTGCCCCTCTGCTCCTCTGCCCCTCTGCTCCCCATCTCCCCAGGGAATTGTCCCAAGGAAAGAACAATTAAGCCTCGCAGAAAGGTAGAATTAGCCCGTAGTAGCTTATCTGACACAGTGAGGGTAGCGACAATATGCTTGCATACATTCTGGCCTTGGCGGTCGGTCTTGGCAGTTGCGCCGTTTACATGGCAGCGTTCTTTTTTCCTGAAGTCCATCGTAAGAGCGACTTCATCTGGAGTGGTGTAGGACTATTCTATGCCTTAATTTTATGGGTTTGTGCGGGACGTATTACTGGTGCTGTCCTGCTGGGTCAAATGGCCAGCGTGGCTCTATTGGGTTGGTTTGGCTGGCAAACTTTGACTTTGCGCCGGGAACTCACCCCGGTGGTTCAGCAAACGCCCATTCCCAATCCAGAAATTGCTGGAAAACCGACAGATTTGAAAGCTGTGGGAGGAATCTCCCAAGTGCCGGCACGACTTACCGGCTTATTTGGCAAAAAGAAAGACAAAATTCCGAAAAAACCGACTATTGTTCGGCCACCAAGCTCAGTTAAATCTGAAAGTTCTCCGTCTACAGTAGCTAAGGCTCCTGAGTCTGTAAATGTTACCAGTCGGGAGCAGGAGCAAGTTGGAGCGCGAGAGAATGCGATCGCATCCTTCCAAGAGACAGAAACTCAACCTTCAGCAGTCCCAACTGCGGATGCAATTTCAGAAGCTACCTCTCTTGTAGAAGATGTCGCCAGTCAATTAATAGAAACTGGCTTTGCTACCACTCCCTCAGAAGTAAAGGTAGAAATTAATATTGAAGCAACTGTATACCCAGATGCGATTCCGCCGAATAGCGACGCATTTGATGCAGAAGACGACTTCGCTGAATCAACCCAAAAACCATTACCCTCTGCTTCATCGACAGCTACCACAAAAGCGGTTAAAACATCTGGTGGATTTGGGGGTTTGTTGGCTAATATCAAAAACAGTTTGGGAGGTTTAGGCAGTTTTGGCAAGGGCAAAAGCAAGCCGGCTGATACGGAAAAGAAAGCTAAATCTCCTAAACCTGAACCTCCAATAGCAACATCTCCGACTGTTGACAAACTCGATGACATTTTAGATGCAAATTTAGTTGAGATCGTCCAAGAAGTAGCAGTAGAAGCGCCAAAGGCACAACCTGCTGATACTAAGGCTGAGGAAATCGCAGAAACTCCTTTAGTGCAAACTAGCCCGAAACTGGAAGATTTAATCTCCCCAAGAGAAACTAATGAAAATCCAGGTTTAGATTCCGCCGTTGAACAAACACAGGAAACGGAGCGATCGGGTGAAATTCCTGTTGTTACAAATCCCGAAGCTCTCACAGAAGCCGTAGACGCACTGGAAGCAGACACCCCAGCCCCACCTGTAGAAATAGCACTTTCTCAGTCGCCTCCCCCTGCTGAGCCTTTAGAGTCAGAAGATTCAGCAGAAAAGCCGGAAGAAGGCCCATCTGTTGAGGTTTTGTCGGCAGTAGCACCGGAAAGTGCTTCAGTGGAATCGGTAGCACCGGAAATCGCTGCGGTAGAGGTATCGGAGGCTGAGGCTGGCGATGAGCTTCCCTTAGTTCGACCCAATCCACCCGATCCCAAGCTTGTGGAAGCTGCGAAAAAAGCTGATGAATCTAAGTCTAAAAATAGTGATGATGGACTTACGAATTAACATCTGATACCAAATCCAGCTTAAATATTCCCTTTATTCTTTAGTCCGCGTAGGCGGACTTTGTTTGTTTAGTAGCGGTTTCAACCGCCAAGTAATAAAAATGATAGAAATACGTTTTTAGTTAGTCATTCCGCAAAGCAGAAATCGGGTCTAATAAAGCTGCATTCCGAGCGGGAATTACCCCAGCTAATAACCCAACTGTAAAGGACATTCCGAAACCAGAAGCTACCGACAACAAGGAAATTACAAAGGGAAACTTAAAAATAGTTGCTGCTCCAAAAGCGATCGCAATCCCTAATGTAATACCAATCCCGCCGCCAATGGTAGAAACTACGACTGCTTCTGCTAAAAATTGGCTCAAAATTGCTGAATTAGTAGCGCCTACGGCTTTCCGAATCCCAATTTCTTTAGTTCGCTCCACAACTGAAACCAGCATAATATTAGCAATACCAATGCCGCCAACTACTAAAGAAATTCCTGCGATCGCAACCACCATCACTGTAAATAAACCTACCACATTACTCATAGTATTGACAATTTCCACTTGATTTATAATTCTAAAATCATCAGGTAGAGGCGGGTAAATATTGTGGCGCAAGCGCAAGAGATTAGTTACTTGAAATTGAGCATCATCTAAACTATCTCCCTCATTAGTTTGTAGCCAAAACCCACTAATAGCAACGCCGGCTAAGGCATTTTTACCGACAATCCGAGCCGACATATTAGTAAGGGGAATATAAACTCTGTCATCCTGATCCGTACCACCTACAGATCCTTTTGCTTCCATTACTCCAATTACCTTGTAACGTCCTCCCTGAATGCGGACATCTGAAGAAAGTGCATTAGCACCAACTCCAAATAATTGATCTCGAACATTAGAACCAAGGACAACTACAGGTTTAGCAGCATTCAATTCTTCTTCATTAAAAAACCGGCCTTCTTGCGGGTGAATGTTTTTAACATCGGGATAATATAAATCTGTTCCTAAAATTGCAGTAAATGTATTTTGACCGCTATAAACTACTTGCACTTGACGTTGTAAATAAGCAGTAATTCCCTTAATTGCTGGAGCTTGTCTAGCTGCTTTAGCATCATCCCAAGTAAGAGTAGTAGCAGAACCGCTACCTAGATTAATTCCCCCAGTCCGAGAAGCACCGGAAAGGACTAATAACACATCTGTACCTAAAGCTTTTAACTGTTCCTCAGTAGACTTTTGTACTCCTTGGCCTACGGAAGAAATGGCAATTACAGAAGAAATGCCAATAATTACGCCTAGCATTGTTAAACCAGTACGTAATTTATTATTCCACAGCGCCTCGGTCGCCATGAATAATATTTGAGATGTTGATATTGAACGGGTGCGATCGCGAGTATGCAAACTCATTTTTAATATTCCTATAAACTAATGGCTAATGGCTAATTGCTAATTGCTAATGGCTAATTGCTTAATTAGGACTTACGCAGGGAGCCCTAGAAACCGGGTTTTTTAGAGAATCTTTGGGTCACAACGAAGTATTGTCGTAAAAAAACCCGGTTTCTTTGGTTGGGTGCGTAATTCCTATTAATCTTTCTTCCCCATCCTCCCCATCTTCCCCATCTCCCCCATCTCCCAATCTCCCTCTCCCTGCTAACGCAAGCGCGGCCCAGGCTGCAAACCAGGAATACCTGATGATGGACTGGGGGAGCGACGAGCTCTGGAACTGGGCGGAGAGCTAATAAAAATTTTTTCATTTCCCTTTAATCCAGAGCGAATTTCTGTTTTATCATTAACTGTAATTCCAGTCACTATCGGAGTGAATTTAGGTTTCATATTTTCGTCGGCAACAAAGACTCCTGTGCCATTTTCTTGGCGGACGATCGCAACTGTCGGTACGACCACAGCATCTTTTAGTTCCCCGACTTTAAACTCTACATTGGCATTCATTCCAGAGCGGAGTAACCCTTGGGGGTCATCAATAATTCCCACTTTGACTTCAAAACTGGTGACGTTTTGCTGGACAATTGACTGGGGTGAGATTTGATTGACTTGACCTGTAAATGTTTTGCCGGGATAGGCATCAGCTTGAATTGTCACCTCTTGCTTAAGCCGGATTTGGGAAATATTAGTTTCGGCTACATTTGCGACTACTTGATTTGTGGAAGCTAAGGACAAAATAGAAGAAGAAGTCGCTGAGGAAACAGCACTACCTGCGGTTGTGGGAGTCACAAAAGCACCGGGATCGGCATATTTACGGGTGACAATGCCGCTGAAAGCAGCGCGAATTACAGTATCGTTAATCAGCGCTTCGATGGTTTGGACGCTACCTTTAGCAGAGGCAAGTTGAGCGCGAGCTTGGGCGATGTCTTCTGGGCGGGAACCTGCTTCTAGCAAGGCTAACGCTTCCTGTCTCTGCTGTACTACTGCCCGTGCTTGGGCGATGTCTTCTGGGCGGGAACCTGCTTCTAGCAAGGCTAACGCTTCTTGTCTTTGTTGTACTGCGGCCCGCGCTTGGGCAATTTCTTCGGGGCGGGCACCTGCTTGTAGCAGTGCTAAAGCTTCCTCTGCTTGCTTGACTTGAGTTTGGGCGCGATCGCGCGTAGTACGGGAAGTATTCAAGCTTTGGAGTGCGATCGCGCCTGCTGTATATAGTTCTTGATTTCTTTGTAAGTCATCTCCTGCTTGGCGTAGGGCATATTGAGCATCTGCGAGGCGGGATCTGGCTTGGGCTATGTCTTGCGATCGATTACCATTGATGACTTTTTGCAGGTTAGCTTGTTGTTCGGCTAGTTGCCCTCTAGCTGCGGCAATGTCCTCTGGTCGATTACCATTGAGCAATTTTTGCAGGTTAGCTTGTTGTTCTGCTAGTTGCGCCCTAGCTACGGCGATGTCCTCCGATCGATTGCCATTGAGCAATTTTTGCAGGTTAGCTTCAGCGGAGGCGACTTGTCCTTGAGCTTGGGTAAGTTGGCCTCGGAGGTTGGAGTCATCCATGTATGCCAGCAATTGCCCTTGTTGAACGCGATCGCCCTCTTTGACCAGTAAACTTTTAAGCATCCCCGATGTTTTCGGGCTGACATTGACTGAACGTTCTGGTTGAATTGTGCCATTAGCGGAAACTGCGATCGGTAGGCTCAGCCTTTCTACGGTGACAGTCTTTTGCCCGCGCCGAGTTTCGCTGCTCGGTTTAGCGATCGCCATGCTATAAACGGCATAGCTTCCTACTGTCAGCAATGACAGGATAAGTAGCCCAAGCAGCCCTGAAACAATAGGTTGTTTATGAAAGCGTTTTGCTAAGTCCATATAAAATTAGACTGAGCTGGCACAAAAAACGTTCAATTCATTTCTTAATTTTTCTCAATAAGCTCTGGCGAATATTTCTGGCGAATAGAAATCGCGCCTACACAAACGAAGTCCGCCTGCGCGGACTGTAGAGATTGCAACCCGCGTAGGCGGGTTTTGTATGTGTAGTAGCGGTTTTAACCGCCCCTTTGACAAATAGTGGTCAATTCTCTACCATTGCCTTGTTAGGAAGGTGAAGCATTAACCGACAAAAATTTTATGACAACAGGGAAATTAACCGACAAGGTGGCGTTAGTGACTGGTTCAGCTAGAGGAATTGGTCGGGCGATCGCACTCAAACTAGCTCAAGAAGGTGCATCACTTGTCATTAATTATGCTGGGAGTACGGGTCAAGCTCAAGAAGTTGTAGAGGCGATTGAAGCAGAAGGCGGGAGTGCGATCGCCCTTCAGGGAGACGTGAGTTCTGTTGCCGATATTCAACGGCTATTCGATCGCACAATTGAACATTTTGGTAAAATTGACATTCTGGTTAATAATGCCGGAATCCTGACTAATAAAAAAATTGCTGACTTTACGGAAGCTGAATTTGACAAGATTTTTGCAGTTAACGTTAAAGGGACTTTTTTCGCTTGCCAACAAGCGGCTCAACGCCTAGCAGATGGGGGACGCATCATTAATTTTTCCTCTTCAACTACTTTGATGATGCTGCCAACTTATGGAGCTTATGTTGCGACTAAGGGAGCAGTTGAACAATTGACGCGGGTACTGGCAAAAGAAGTAGGTCAACGGGGAATTACTGTTAATGTTATTTCTCCCGGGCCAATAGATACTACCCTATTTCGAGAAGGAAAAACCGAAGCCCAAATTCAATATTTTGTGCAAGCGTCAGCACTGGGACGATTGGGAGAAGTGCAAGATATTGCCGATATTGTAGCATTTCTAGCAAGCGATGATTCCCGCTGGATTACCGGACAAAATATTCGGGCTAATGGCGGTATCATCTAAACCTGATTTCAGGATAGTTAAACACTGTTTCCCTGCCAATCGGCACACAAAATAAATTATACGACTTATGCAGGAACAAAATCAACATCAAGAGGAATTGAATACCCAACGCATTGAAGCTTCCAGCGACGGTGTTTTTGCCATTGCCATTACCTTACTGATCTTAGAAATCCGCCTCCCACACACGGATGCTACACATCAGAGTGTGGCTACCGCATTAGTTTCTCTTTGGCCATCTTATTTTGCCTACATTTTTAGCTTTGTAATGATTGGGATCTATTGGGTTAATCATCATTACATTTTTAGAATTTACCAGAAGACAGATCATGTGTTTAATCTGCTTAATATATTCTTCCTAATGTGCATCTCGTTTTTACCTTTTCCAACGGCGGTACTAGGCGAACATTTACTAGATGTGAAGGAGCAAAAAACGGTAATAATATTTTATGTATTTGGGTTATTATTACCAGCCGCATCTTGGTTTTTAGTATGGCTCTACGCTTCCTCTCACTATCGGCTGATTGATGGTCGTCTTAGCCCGCATTTTGTTAATTATCTTACCAAGCAATATGGATTCTCGGTAATTTTTTACTTGTTTGCACTCGTTGTCTCAGTGTTTCAGCCAGTAGTTGGTATTGCGATCGCAGTTGGGTTAACATTTTTGTATTTACTGCCGTCAAAACAACCAGTATATCGAGAGCCACCTACTCTTTAATCAGTCTTTGCGCCTGCGGTATTTTGGATAACATTTTTATCGTTATGCTTAGACGATTCAGAAGGTTAGTTATACCATTGCATCGTTGACATATCCTGCTAAATTCCTCTAATTATGTGCATTGCCACAACTGCAAAAAAAGAGCGCACTATGTATTTTAATACTCTACAGACTTGCTAGCACCATAATGCTTTAAAAGGGCTATTACTTCATCAAATTGTTGACCTTTTTTATGCCCTTCTAATTTTCCCAACTCTGCGTACTCAAGAGGATTTAAATAATCTGTAACTCTCACATGAATATCTGCATTTGCTTCTAGCAAGACCCGAACAATTTCTAAATTCCCGTCATAAGCGGCATAAAGGAGTGGATTGAAATATCCTTCACTTGCCCTTTGATTCACATTTGCTCCGGCTGCAATTAACAATCTAGCAATCTCAAGATGTCCTTGAGATGCAGCTTGACATAAAGCTGTAGTTTCGCATACACTAAAATTGACATTAACATTTTCTTGAAGCAAAGATTTGACCTTTTTAATGTCACCCTTTGTCACACATTTAATCAATTCAACTTCTTTAAGCCCTTCTTGAGATGCACCCGCTTGCTTAAAGATATTAGCAGGTTTAGATAGTTCTCTAAACTCTGCTATCATCAATGCTGTATTACCATCGCAATCGCGTATATTCAAGTCTGCACCAGCTTCGATCAAGGCTTCGATCGCACCAATATCCGAATATCCCAAGGCGTGCATTAAAGCTGTCTGCCCTTGACTATCCTGCTGATTCACATTCGCTCCTCGTTGAATAAGCAGACGCACCATCTCAGGTCGATTGGTAGCAAAAAACGTACTAACTGCCTCCATTAACGGAGAGTTGTCAGCCAGTCCCTCATCGGTTTCATCAGGCAAATTGGGATTTGCCCCAGCATCTAACAAAGCCTGAATGATGGGAATTTGACCCATTTGAATTGCTAACGACATCGCGGTGCGATTGCAAGAGCCGATACTATTAACATCTGCACCACTGGCAATTAAATTTTGAACCTTTTTAAGATTGCCATCCATAGTTGCATCAATTAGCTTTTCAACGGCTTTATTTTGCTCTCTAGTTTGTCTTCTGATCGTTTTTGCCATTTTTTGTTCGGCATCGCGATCGCCTATGGCACGAATCCGATCGGAAACCAGAGGATAGAGAAACTCGTATATATCACGGTAAACGCCCTTAGCTGCCAACATCAAAGGTGTTTCTCCCTGGCTCCAGGCATTTACATCAGCCCCTCTTTCAACTAACAGTTGAACAACTTGTAAATGCCCTGCAAAAGACGCAGCCATTAGTGCAGTCCAATTGTCTTCTTCATATCCTTCAATCTCAGCACCCGCATCAAGTAATAGGCGAACAATCTCCAGATGTCCCTCTTCAGCCGCAGTATGCAATGGCAATTTGTCAAACCCACGATTAACATTTGCCCCTACTGCAATCAACTCTTGCACAATCTCTACATGACCTTTGTGGGCAGCAATCACAAGCACGGGAGTTTGATACCAGGCGGATGGATTTGGATTTGCGCTAGCCTGAAGTAGGATTCTAACCGTATCAATATCACCCTTTAGAACTGCTGCTTCAAGTGGTGTACTTGCTAACTCATCATCTTGACAATCTTCTCGATCGCTATCATCTTCATCGTAATCGTTGTCTTTGTCTTCAGACACCGCTTCTTGTGAAATTTTTATCTGACCATCTATTCCATTCTCTGAAGATCGATCCGATTTATCTGATATATTATCCACAATAGAAATAAAACCATCGTAAAAATTTTTTACTTCTTCAGGAGCCTCCGTTAAAGCTTGGGTAATTAAAGTGCCAAGATTCTGTCCACCAGGTAGTTGTGGGACTGAGATGCTTGGGTTTAAGACTAATGGCTCTGGTTCTGGGTTAATTTTTGCTCCTGCGGAGATTAGTAGCTCTATGATTTTTGAGTTGCCAATACTGGCAGCTAAAGTTAAAGCAGTCTGTCCTTTAACGTCCTTTTGATCGAGATCGAGACCTGATACAAGGAGTTGTTTAATTTGTTCAAGATCAGATATTTTAATGGCGGAAAATAATGCTTGTATTCCCTTGCTTGCTTCTCTCACGCTATTCTCCAGTTTAAATTGAAGTATCGGATTAGACTTGTACTCAACCAATATATCTAAATAACTATGCAGGCTACAAACTGAGTTTAATCAAGTATATTCTCATTACTTTCTGTTAGAATAAACACCCCGCCCATAAATTGCAAATCCACCGTATACAAATGCTGGCAAGATCAATACAATCCACCATTTGCCTAATAGCGGCCATTTATTAGCATCTGTTTCTGGATCGAGAGTGTAGGCAATCCAGACCCCAAGTGCAGTTCCGATAACTCCAATGACATGAATGTAAAAAGGGCATTTGAAGCCAGCTTTCCACCATGTCACTAGACCAGATACCAATATTATGAGTACAAGGCCGACTCTAATTACTTCCATATCGCACGATCTCTGTAGATAATAATTATCCTCCTTGATTATATCCAGGCCATTACGGGGGTGACTCCTTCTAACTTCTACCGTCTGCCTTCGGCCTTGTGCGATCGCACCCCTACACAAAGCTATTGACACCCATCAGCATACCCCTGAGCTTGACCCCTGAAATTAATCTGCTCAATATCCCCAAAAGCGCTAAGATAAAAGCAAAACCAGCTTTGTAACATCTTGAGCATCCGGCTGTGACAGAACTAAAATCCTATAAAGATACCGTAAACCTGCCCAAGACTAAGTTTGATATGCGTGCCAACGCTGTCAAACGGGAACCTGAACTGCAACAATTTTGGGCAGATCAACATATATACGATCGCCTGTCACAGAACAATCCGGGTGAGTTGTTCATTCTCCACGACGGGCCACCCTACGCTAACGGGCAACTCCACATCGGCCACGCCCTGAATAAGATTCTTAAGGATACGATTAACCGCTACCAAATGCTGCAAGGTAGGAAAGTCCGTTATGTCCCTGGATGGGATTGTCACGGTCTACCAATTGAGCTGAAAGTCTTACAGGATATGAAGCCTGCCCTTCGGCAAAAGCTGACTACGATCGAACTTCGTCGCCAAGCGCGGGATTTTGCGATCGCTACGATGGAACAGCAACGGGAAGGGTTTAAGCGTTATGGCATTTGGGGAAACTGGGAACACCCTTATTTGACGTTAAAACCAGAATACGAAGCAGCACAAATCGGCGTTTTTGCCCAAATGGTGCTTAAAGGTTACATCTATCGCGGGATGAAACCGGTACACTGGAGTCCTAGTTCTAAGACGGCTTTGGCTGAGGCAGAATTGGAGTATCCCGAAGGTCACACTTCTCGCAGTATTTATGTTGCTTTAGCGATCGCGAAGTTGGCAAAGTCGGCAAAGGCGCTGACTCCTTATCTGCCGAATCTCCACTTAGCAGTCTGGACAACTACGCCTTGGACAATTCCCGCCAACCTAGCTGTAGCAGTCAATCCCGACTTGACTTATGCAGTAGTAAAATTCTCAGGGGAAGGATTGAGCACCAATGGCGCTCAAAATTCGCCAGAGAGTGAAGAATTGAGTGCAATTGAACTCAAAAAAACGCCAGAGAATAAAGAGTTAAGTACCAAGGTAGAAAAAACTCTGATCGTGGCCGCTGACTTGGTAGAAAAATTGTCAGCTACCTTAAATACCAAACTAGAGGTACTGGCTACCATCCAAGGCAAAGATTTAGAAAAATCTACCTACAAACATCCCCTATTTGACCGCATAAGTCCCGTTGTAATCGGCGGCGACTACATCACGGCGGATTCTGGTACGGGTTTGGTACATACCGCGCCGGGACACGGCCAAGAAGATTATCAAGTAGGTCAACGCTACGGTTTACCTTTACTCTCACCAGTTGACGATAATGGTAATTTCACCGCAGAAGCGGGACAATTTGAGGGTTTGAACGTCCTTGGCGATGGCAATGGCGCGGTAATTGATGCTCTGGCCGGGGCCGGTGCTTTAATTAAAGAAGAAGTTTACGCTCACTCTTACCCCTACGACTGGCGGACGAAAAAGCCGACAATATTTAGGGCGACGGAACAGTGGTTCGCGTCGGTGGAAGGATTTAGAGAAGCAGCGCTAAAAGCGATCGCGGATGTGAAGTGGATACCCGCCCAAGGCGAAAATAGAATTACCGCAATGGTAAGCGATCGCAGTGATTGGTGCATCTCCCGTCAACGCAGTTGGGGCGTACCTATCCCTGCATTCTACGACGAAGAAACCGGGGAACCCTTGCTGAATGAAGAAACGATCGCTCACGTACAGGCGATCTTTGCACAAAAAGGTTCCGATGCTTGGTGGGAATTGCCAATAGAAGAATTATTGCCAGAATCCTATCGGAATAACGGCAAAACCTATCGCAAAGGTACAGACACAATGGATGTCTGGTTTGACTCCGGTTCCTCTTGGGCCGCCGTTGCCAAAGGCCGAGAAGAATTGCACTATCCTGCTGAAATGTATTTAGAAGGATCGGATCAACATCGCGGCTGGTTTCAATCCAGTTTACTTACTAGCGTTGCTAATAATGGCATTGCTCCTTATAAAACTGTTTTAACACACGGTTTTGTATTGGACGAACAAGGCCGCAAAATGAGCAAATCTCTGGGTAATGTCGTCGATCCTGCCGTTGTTATCAATGAATATGGTGCTGATGTCTTGCGGTTGTGGGTATCTTCCGTAGACTATTCCGCAGACGTGCCCTTGGGTAAAAACATCCTCAAACAGCAAGCGGATGTTTACCGGAAAATTCGCAATACAGCGCGGTTTTTATTGGGAAATTTGCACGATTTCGACCCCGCAAAAAATGCAGTTAGTTATGAAGAACTGCCCGAATTAGACCGTTATATGCTGCACCGAATGACGGAAGTATTTACAGAAGTAAAAGATGCTTTTGACAGCTTCCAGTTTTTCCGATTTTTCCAAACAGTGCAGAATTTCTGCGTCGTTGACTTATCGAATTTCTATCTGGATATTGCCAAAGATCGGCTTTATATCAGTGCAGAAGATTCCTTACGCCGCCGCAGTTGCCAGACAGTACTCGCGATCGCGGTGGAGAGTTTAGCAAGGGCGATCGCGCCTGTTTTATGCCACTTAGCAGAAGATATTTGGCAATACATCCCCTATCCCACAGCTTACAAATCAGTATTTGAGGCGGGTTGGGTGCAAATAGATCACCGCTGGCATAACCCAGAATTAGGTAAATCCTGGGAATATTTGCGGCAAGTTCGCGGCGAAGTCAATAAGGTTCTAGAATTAGCCCGCAGTGAAAAGGCGATCGGTGCTCCTTTGGAAGCTAAGGTTTTGCTTTACGTCCCCGATGCGGAAAAACGGGAAAAACTGCAAGCTTTAAATCCGAGCACGGAAGGGTTAGCAGCAAAATATATGCACCCGCATATTGAGGATGAAAAATCAATAGAACTGGAGAAAGAAGTATCAGTAGAACACGGTGAAATAGCAGCAGATAATGCTGCCGATATTGCTAATAGTGAATCCCAACAATCCTTCATCGAACCGAGGGAAATTGTCGAAAAGGTAACAGAATTTATCAGCGATTTACCGAGGTTTTCGGGTCAATTTTTAGCAGAAAATCAGCAAGCTGCCGTTACAGTTATCCTCCTATTTGCAGTGTTTGCAGTTGCAAAAGCAATCGGGGCGGTACTGGATACGATTAATCAAATTCCACTGCTGGGAGAGACATTTGAACTCATTGGTTTTGGATATGCAATCTGGTTTGTTTGGCAACATTTGCTATTTGCAGCTAATCGGCAAGAATTGTCAGAAAAGGTTGAAACTCTGAAAGTAGAGGTATTGGGGAAACAAGCAGGAGAAACTGTTGTTGAGGCGAAAGCGATCGCATCTCAACCAGAGGAGATTAAGGTAGAAGTACCAGCAATCAGCAATACTGCGGAAATTGTATCTCAACTCTCTGCTGTTAAAAAGCCTGCCTCGGCAATCAAAAAACTGCACAATTCTGCGACTGGTAACGGTGTAGACGAGTTGCGCTATCTGTTAATTGCTTCTCAGGTGGAACTTTTAGAAAGTTCTGAAGGTTTAGAGGGAATACCCTACAGCTTTAATTCAGAAGACTTGGGGGTGGGTGTAGTCAAAGCAGACGGGCAAAAGTGCGATCGCTGTTGGAATTATTCTACTCATGTTGGGGAGTCAGAGGAACATCCTTTACTTTGTGAAAGGTGCGTACCAGCATTAGCAGGGCAATTTTAAGTTAATTAGGCATCTCCAAAAATTAGGTTTTTTCAGACAGACTAAGAGTTTGAGATTCTTTTTTGGAGATGTCTATTGATTGCCTAGTTTTTTAACCAGTAGCATATTCGGTTTCTTCTGTCGCAATATGCTTACTCTTCATTCCAAGCACTAAGAAACTCTATTTGATTTTGCATTTCTTCGGCTGACTTGGCAGAAATTAGACTCAAAAGGCGACGCATTTGTTCTCCCACAGAATAATTTTGCTGTCCTAAAATAATTCCTGCATGAGAGTTACCTCTTTCTAGCCAATTGGTATGGATTCTATAAAAATCCCTAGTGTTGAAACTATAAATTACCCTTTGATTCGCAAAAGCCCAAATCAGTTGCTCTTCATCACTGCGAGATAACATCCCTGTTTCCGCCACTGTAATGATAGATATCTACACCACGACTTTCTAAAGCTTGTAATAGTTTTTTGCTGCGGGAATCTTCATCTAAGTAAAGACGAATTTGGCTCATGCTATTGCCTACATTTTTAGCTTATTTAATCCTGTTAAACGCTCATATTCTGCTTTTTCAGCCGCTAAATCGGCTTCTATTTCCGCTCGATTTGCGTGATAATAAGTTAGTGCAGCATAAACTTGTGCTAAGGTGAGATGATCCAAATCGGCTGCTATTTCTTCAGCATTATTGCCTTGTTTGTATAAGGCGGCAATTCGCTGTACTGATGTGGCAGTTCCTGCTATGATAGGGATGCCATTGCGAAGGTGCGGATCGCGGATAATTAAAGTGCCAATATCAGTTAAAGTTGGCATTATGGGAATCTGGGGTTAAAGATTAGGATTTAATTATACCATAAATTTATTAAATTTTTGAGCTATACTAAACTCAGCATCCTCAATCCGTTAACAGTTATGGTACAACAATTACCCGCTGAAACTGTAGCAGAAATCATCTATCCAGACTGCGACGGTGAACCAATGGCAGACAATACTAAACAATTTCGCTGGATTGTTACCATTAAAGAAAATTTAGAAATTTTGTTTGCTAATAATCCAGATGTTTTTGTTGCAGGTGATTTACTCTGGTATCCCGTTGAGGGAAATAATAAGATTCGCCTAGCTCCCGATGCAATGGTAGTTTTTGGTAGACCAAAAGGTGACAGAGGTTCCTATAGACAATGGGAAGAAGATAACATAGTACCCCAAGTTGTTTTTGAAATTCTCTCACCGGGAAATCGAGCCGGGAAAATGATGGATAAACTTTTGTTTTATCAACGGTATGGAGTTAGAGAATATTACATTTATGACCCGGATGATATAGAATTAGTTGGATCGATCCGTTCTGGAGATTGGTTAGAGAGTATTCCAGAGATGAATGGTTGGGTGAGTCCGCTGTTAGGAATCCGTTTTCAACTGACAGAAAATAACTTGGAAATTTATCGACCAGATGGCCAAAAGTTCCTCACTTCTGTAGAATTGGATGGACTTCGAGAACAGGAAAGGCAAGAGAAAGAATTTGCTCAAGCTCAAACTGAATTAGAACGGCAACGAGCAGAGGAAGCTATTGCTCAACACGAACAAGAACGACAGCGTTATCAAGCTTTACTCGAACAATTACGCCAGGGAGGGATAGACCCTGAAAGCCTCCCTAAACCGAAAAGTTAATAAATAACTGCACGTTTGGTTATAACGAAGTATTTAGTAAAAAATCCGGTTTTTGAACCCCCATTAACAGTAATCAATCTTCCCTAAGTGTTCTACAAGATTAAGAAGCAGGAGGATTTGCTATGTCAATCACTGTCCAAGAAGTTTACGATCGCGTTCTTTCTACCCTTTCGCCAACCGAGAGATTACGCTTGGCAACTCTTATTCTCAACGATTTGGTGCAGCAAAATCTATCTATCGTCGATGAAAGTGAGACTTGGAATGAAGAAGATAAACTTGATGTCACCACATTTTCTTTGCAGTACGCTAGCGCCCTTTTTCCTGAAAACGAGGAGATGTAATAGTGTCTTTTAATCCTGGTGATGTGGTGACAGTAGATTTTCCTGGTGTCACTGGCATTAAACGTCGTCCGGCGGTAATTCTATCATCAGTTATATATAAATCAGTTAAAGTTGGCATGGATTAATTTGGGGTTAAATGTTATAATTTAATTTTAGCATAAATTACTTTGCAGTTAGCTAACGGCTAGGAGGTTTTATTTTATGCAATCGCTCAATTTTGCAGATATCCAACCTTTTGTAGATAATCCCGAACAGTTAATCACTCAACCTATAAGTTTTCAAATATCAGTTGCTAATTATCTCTTAACGCCGCGCAACTTGTTAGAAGTGCTGGTAAATAGTTCAAATTGCCAAGTAGCGGAAGCTGCAAGACTCCATGTAAATTGGGGAGGAGAAATAGTAGAAAATTGGGAAGATGTGGCAGATGCAGTGTTGCGAAATGCTCAACTAGAACAAAATGATAGACTCGCAGTAGAATTGCTTAAATTTGCTCCGGTTCCCGACTATTTTCTAAGCGAATGGGTTCCGGCAAATCCCCTCTTGGAAGGACTTCGCAACCCCTATTTACCTACTCGGTTTCGCATCAAAATATTGGAGCGTTTGGCGAGAGAACCTTCACTAGAACCGCGTCTTCAGATGGCAGAATTGGCGGATGCACCTTTAGCAATTTTAGAGCAATTAGCGGGCGATTTGGAGTTACCAATTCGCCGAGCAGTTCAGTATAATCCCAATTGTCCGACAGAGTTAATTCTGCGTGTGGAAAGTCAGCACAATGCTGCTCAAGATTGGAATACAGAGCCGCAACAGTTGGCGATTTTAGGAGAGAGTAGTTGGTCTTGGGTGCGTTTAACAGTTGCTCAAAATCCTCATACGCCGCCAGAAGTATTGGTGAAGTTGGCGGGTGATACTGATGAGAAAATTCAATTAGCAGTAGCTCGTAACCCTGCATCGCCAGAAGGCGCGATCGTTATGCTGGCTAATCATTCCGAAAACTCGGTTCGGGATGCTGTGGCGAAACATCCTAACGCTTCCGAAGCAACTTTGCTGCAATTACTTCCTAACTACCGCAATGTTATTATCAACAGAAATAACCTACCTATCAGCGTTTTAGAACAATTAGCTGGCGATCGCAACCTGCACTACTCGCTGCTTAAACAGCCAAACCTACCAGGAACGATCTTGGCACAAATGCTTGATAGCTCATCTGAATCTAATCGTGCGAAAATTGCCGAACATCCGCAAGTTTTAGCGAGTACCTTAGAGCAATTGGCACGAGATGCCGATCCTAAAGTGCGGTTGGCGGTAGCACAAAATCTCAATACACCTGATGCTTTGCGATCGCAGCTTTTACAGCAGTTGGCAACTGAGTCTGACGAGAAGATTCGCGTCGCGATCGCCGCACACCCAAGTACCCCTATTCCCATTTTAGAATTTGTGACTTCTACCATCTACGGCGGCGATATATGGGAAAGACTCCATCAATACATTTCCTACGAACCCCAAATGCGAGGAATCCGCCCCCTGCTTAACATTGGATCGCCATCTCAGTTATTGTTTTGGCTAAATCAAAAAGATCCCAGCTTATGCGAACCAATTTTGCAACAGTGGGAAAAAATCCTTCCCATTCTAAGCCAACGGAAACTTCAGGAGTTGCATAGAGTGTCAGCAGCTATGATTGGGATGTCCGGCGACGTAGAAATAGCGACAGAGGTAAATTCAATCCTCCGACAGCGGCTCGATCTACTCCCTCTTTACGGTTTGCTGATGACGCTATCTTGGCGCAATAATCGGAGAGACCGTTCTCTTTTAGTCGCTCTTGCAGGTAATCCCAATACTCCGCCAAGCGCACTAGCAAAATTGCAGCAAATAGATCCTCAAGCGGAGTCCGGGAATTGGAGGGTGCGCGTAGCTTTAGGGTATAACCCCGCGATTTCAGAAGCACAGCGAATCGAATATTTGCAACAGGCGATCGCTTCTGGTTGGCGCGATATCAGGGAAGCGATCGCCAAAAATCCCAATACCCCCGTATTTATTCTCGAACAACTTGCCCAGCAGGGTACAGGTATGGTACAGGCGATCGCAGCTAATCCCAATGCTCCCGTCAGTATATTGAGACAAGCAGCCCAACAGGACAACCCTTACACTCTGGAACTGTTGGCAAAAAATCCCAGTACGCCGATAGATATCTTAGAAGAACTTGGTCTTAAAAAGGGAAAAAACGGCGTTCAAGAGGAAGCTTTCAAAAATCCAAATCTAGATCCGCTAATCGTCGATCGGATTGAGTTAGAGTCGCAAGCAGCAGAAGAAATAGCCAAAGCTAATGAATTATTCGCCAGTCGGCTACACAGTCCCTACGCGATCGCACAGGTACTCAGGAACGGCGATCTAGCTTCCCGCATGAAAATTGCCCGCGATTATAGAACGCCCGTTAATATCCTAGAGCAGCTAACCAGAGATGCTGATGAAAGCGTCCGGGAATGTTTGGCAGCAAATCCCAACTTACCCTTGACAAGTCGCCTAGAATTAACCCGCGATCCGAGTTTTAAAGTCCGCAGTGCCCTGGCAAGGAAGCAATTCAACAGACCAACCCCTGTTGAAGTTTTAGAACAGCTAGCCAATGATGAGTCAGAAGGTGTTAGAGCATTGGTTGCTGAAAACCCAGAAACTCCCGCAGAAATTTTAGTGCAATTGGCGAATAATTCCAACCGCGAAATCAAGAATAAAGTAGTCGCTAACCGTAATACGCCTGTGGAGATTTTGGAGCGATTGGGGTTGCAAGAAGGGATTTTTAATGCCTCTAACCCCAATACTCCCGGCAGCGTTCTAGCAGAGGCCGCGAGTCGCGGCCAATCTAATCCCAAAGTGCTAGCCGATTTGCTGAAACATCCGGTTGAAGGTTCCCAAATGCCTGCCAGCACCTTAGCACGATTAGCCAATCACAGCCCTAATTCCATTCGCTATCTAGTGGCACAGCATCGCAATACCCCGCCAATAGTTCTAGAACAATTAGCTAGCAATTCTGACTTGGCTACTATCCGTATAGTAGCGAGCAAGGCAAATACTCCTGCAAGCGTTTTAGAGCGACTAGCTGAGCATCAAGACTATACCGTTCGCTACAACGTTGCCCTCAATCCCAATACCCCTGATACTGCCTTAGAATTGCTGGCTAGATTTAACCACAGTGAAGCCAATGCTCCCTCAGATACAAAGAATGCCTTAAAAACAATGATGGCGGGTGCTGACAAAAATCAAATTCGGATATTTATCGCCAGCAATCCCCGCACTCCTTTAGCGGCTTTAGAAATGCTTGCTAACAGGGAATTTCTCAGAGAGGAGAGTGCAACTCCCTCGACTGACCATTCAATGTTTTTTCCCAGAAGAACTGATGAGGAGGTACTGGAAGCTTTGACCAGGAATCCTAATCTAACTCCTGAGCTTTTGGAACGCCTAGCTAGAGATCCGAGTCCCAATGTCCGCAGTAAACTGATTCATAATCCCAACATTACTCTGGAACTTTGGGCGCTGTTAGCTAGGGATGAAGATGTTGCTGTGCGGCTGGAACTAGCAGAGCGATCGCACTGCCCCATTACAATTTTGGAAGCATTAGCCAGCGATGAAAATAAGGACGTTCGCCAGAAAGTAGCCGCCAATCGCAACACGCCAGCGCCAGCATTAGAAATCTTGGCAACTGACGCAGATGCTGCGGTTCGTACCGCTGTCGCCGCCAATCGCAACACACCTGTGCCAGCTTTGGAACAATTGGCCCAAGATCGAAGAGTCGAAGTTCGCCTCGCCGTATCTCGAAATCCCAATAAGCCTGCATCTGTGGGAGAATCGCTCAGGGAATTGCAGCCACCGACTCGCCAGGTTAGCCCCACCCTGCGCGGACTCAGCCGCATATACAATCCCAATACTGACGATCTCCCGTCACTGCTTTCTGAATACGTCCAATCTTCCAGGCCCTTTGTCAGGTTTGTAGCATTAATGCACCCCCTGACTCCTGCTGAGGCGCTGCGTCAGGGTTCCGAGTCGGCATCTTGGCTAGAGCGGTATGCTGTTGCTAACAATCCAGCTACTCCGCCAGAGATTCGTCAGCTACTCGCTGAAGATAGCAACCGCATTGTCCGAGCTACGGGTAAAGCTTATCTCTGAATATTAATTAGTTTGGAATTTTGTCAACATGAAATTGGAAACTGAACAACTACTAGGCACTTTAGAGGTTTTATGCAAATATATCAACAGCGAATTGTTTTGCGAAATTGAAGAAAATACCGATGAATATCCCACCCGCGCTTTCTTTTGGGAAAATGAGGAACAAGCCGAATTTAATGTGTTTAATCTGACAATTGCTAATGGCTTATCCCGACTTACTGATGTAGAATTAGCAATAGAAAGTTGGCAAGCTACAGAGCGCAGAGGAAAAGCATTTAAGAACAGCATTTACTCGCCAGATTGGGAAGAAAGCGATAATATATTGGATGCTGAGACAGAAGCGGAGAGAGCAGAAAAGTATCAATCTCTCTGGCAATTACTCAATTCAAATTTAAGAGATATTCAAGCTTTTAATCTCAGCGCTCACCACCGATATTTAAACTTTTGCGTTATTATTGGCAAAACAGAGGACGGTGACTGGATCTGTTTAACTCCCACTATGGCTAACCAATTTAACTTTCGCGATGTCCGCGCTCCTAATTACAATGAGGCGCAAACGCTATGCGATCGCTCTCTAGGAGAAACTACTTTAGCATTAGCTACTCAAGTTCAAAGAATTCTTGCTCAATTAACTCCAATCAGTATTCATGGATACGACGGCGGTGGCTACAAATATACTTATGAACATAAAATTGTCTGTGCGGCTGGCACTACAAAAGCTCTAGCTTTTGAAAAAGCTTTACAGGTAGCAAAAATGCTAATAGTTACAACTTCCAATCTTGATTATTATATACCAAATACATCAGAAAAACAGAGGCTAATCGACTTTATAAATTTAAAATTACGCCATCTCAAATTTTATACACTTTGTTTTTGGGATATGGGTTACATTTACAAAATTGGTCAAGCTGCAACAGGAGAGTGGCTGGGTATCAATGCGATCTCTGATTTTGAATACAGGGGATAGAGACATTGTGTTAACTATGGGTAAAACCGATCGCTGAATATTAATTAGCTTAGAATTTTTTGTCAATATGAAATTGGAAACAGAACAGCTACTCGCCACTTTAGAAGTTCTCAGCTACTATCCCGATAGCGCTTTCTTTTGGGACACTGAGGAACAAGGCAAATTTAATGTGTTAAATTTGATGAGTGTTAATGGCTTCGCCCGACTCACTGATGTAGAATTAGCAATAGAAAGTTGGCAAGTTACAGAGCGCCGAGGAACGGCTAGCAAGGAAGATTTTTATGCACCAGAAAGAGAAAAACGCGATAATATTTTAGATGCCGATACAGAAGCAGAGAGAGCAGAAAAGTATCAATCTCTCTGGCAATTGCTCAAGTCAAATTTAAGGGATATTCAGGCTATTAATATTAGCACTCACCACCAATTACCTGAGTGTTTAAGATTGAGTCATCCCTACTTTAATTTTTGCGTTGTTATTGGTCAAACAGATGACGATGAATGGATTTGTTTATCTCCAACTATTCCCGACCAAGTTGGCTTTCCTAATGCCAGTAGTGATTTTATTTCCGGTGACGCGCAAATTCTGTGCGATCGCTCTTTAGGAAAAAATACTTTAGCACTAGCCTCTCAAATTCAAACAGTTCTTGCTGAATTGACTCCGATCGGCATTTATGGATACTATCACGGCGGCTATAACTATACTTATGAATATAAAATTGTCGGTGCAGCTTCGGCTACAAAAGCTAAAGCTTTTGAGCAAGCTTTACAGGCGGCGGAAATGCTGAGAGTTACAACTTTAAATTCTGTTGATACCATAAATCTGACGAGTAAAAATGAGAAGCTGTTTGAGTTTCTAAATTCAAAATTACGCGGTATCAAAGCTTATCATCTTTCCTTTTGGGATATCGGTTACATTTACAAAATTGGTGAAGCTACAACAGGAGACTGGTTGGGGATCAATGCGATCGCAGAGTTTGAATACAATCCCTAGAGACAGGCTAGATGAAAATGAGACTTCGACTGAACACAATCAACTTGATGTAACGACATTTTCTTTGCAGTCCGCCGTCATTTTTCCTGCAAACGATGAGATATAATAGCGTCTTTCTCGCCTTTCGATCGCTCCCATTAAAAAGAGAACATATCACTACAATAGCGATATGCCCAAAAGCGCGATCGCGCTCTAAATCTTAATTTTGATGGGGGTGGAGGGACTTGAACCCACACGACCGTTTCGGGTCAACGGATTTTAAGTCCGTAGCGTCTACCATTCCGCCACACCCCCTTTTGTGAAGCTGCTATGGGATTAATCCATTTGCAACCACAGTCTTTCATTCTACAGCCAAACACTAAAATTACGCAAGGCCTAATCTAAAATTTCCTAAAAGTGACACTGCATCCCCCCAAGCAGTACAATAATCATTCAGCATCAAGGATTAGCGATCGCGCCTATCCCGTTACCGGGTGTCAATATCCCCTAAAATCAACATCATGTATATTACCCTACTGCTGTACGCCGCCCTCGCGGGAGCCTATCTCCTAGTAGTACCCGCCCTCACCTACGCCTACCTCAATAATCGCTGGTACGTCGCTAGTTCCCTAGAGCGCGGCTTCATGTACTTTATGCTATCCTTCTTCTTCCCAGGAATGTTACTCCTGGCCCCATTCTTGAACTTTCGCCCCAAACGGCGGCAAATTGAAGCTTAAATGCGACGTATAGACGTAATTGCAATCAGTCTCGGCATTTTCGCAGCAGGGGGAGTAGCCTACCTGCTGCTACAATTCGCCGGCCTCGACAGCCTCAACGCAGGTATCTGGAGTCAAGTCTTTTTAGTTGGCGGCTTAATTGGTTGGCTACTCACCTATTTATTCCGAGCACTAACTCAAAATATGACTTACAGCCAACAACTAAAAGACTACGAAGAAGCAGTCTTACAGAAGCGGTTAGAAGAACTTACGCCCGAAGAATTAGCCAAAATTCAAGCAGAAATTGAGCAAGAACGTAATAGTTAGTGGTTAGTTGTTAGTGGTTAGTTGCCCTTCTAGTTAATTTCTGATTTTTAGAAGATTATCCTTAATGTGTCATTTTCAGTGTACTACTATATCATTTTCAGCATACTACTATGCCATTGCCAAGGTATTACAATGTCATTGCGAGCGAAGCGAAGCAATCACAAAGTCTTGGGATTGCTTCGCTTCGCTCGCAATGACAATTAACAACTAACAACCAACAACCAACAACCAACAACTAACAACTAACAACTAACAACTAACAACTAACAACTAACAAATGACAATTTCCCAATGTTTTAAAGACCTTCGCAGTCAAGGCAAATGTGCTTTAATTCCATTCATCACCGCCGGCGACCCAGACTTAGAAACTACTGCTAAAGCACTGCAAATCTTAGATGAAAACGGTGCAGATATAATTGAACTCGGAGTTCCCTACTCAGATCCCCTAGCTGATGGTCCCGTAATTCAAGCGGCCGCTACTCGCGCTTTAGAACGGGGAACTAAGCTAGACTCCGTATTAGCGATGGTCGAAAAAGTTTCGCCGAAACTGCGATCGCCAATTATTCTCTTCACGTACTATAACCCGATTTTATACCGAGGGATAGATACATTTTTGCAGCAAGTTAAAAAGGCTGGAGTTCAGGGGTTAGTTGTCCCTGACTTACCATTGGAAGAAGCCGAAAGTTTGTTAACACCTGCTAGTAAAATGGGCATTGAAGTGGTTTTATTAGTTGCCCCAACCAGTCCCAAAGACCGAATCAAAGCGATCGCGCAGCAATCTCAAGGATTCATTTACCTAGTTAGCGTTACAGGCGTTACCGGCGTGCGTTCCGGGTTAGAGGGACGAGTACAAGACTTACTGCAAGAGCTCCGTAGCGTCACTGATAAACCCATTGGCATTGGTTTTGGCATTTCCGCACCGGAACACGCGCAGCAAGTGCAACAATGGGGAGCAGATGCGGCAATTGTGGGTAGTGCCTTTGTCAAGCGTTTAGCTGATGGTACACCGGAACAGGGATTAGATGCGATCGCGCATTTCTGCCAGAGTCTCAAAGCAGCAATTACAAATAATTAGACCCAGTGTAAAATTTGTCTGCCATTAGATAGATGTCTTCGATCGCGATCGCCCATCAAGATCGCGATCGAAGACATTGTTTTACTTGCAAGGATTAATCCTTCATCCTTCTTCCTTCTTCCTTCATCCTTCTACTTAATAACTACGTAATCAGTAGGTAAGACCTAAGAATGTAACTTGAGACAGATGAAGAATTTATCATTTTATTTGTAGGCTGTAAAAGTGCTCAAATCTCTGGTTTAGCAATGCTAAGTATCCAGAAATTCCCCTAGAAATTCAAAGGGAAATTGAGCGTTTTACAAAAAAATGGAGAATTGTTATGAACAGATTAATAGCGACCATCAAAAAGATTCGAGTCGTACAAATTTTTACCGCTTTTATGGCTGGAATTCTAATGTTAGTCAGCACTGCCTGTAATAGTCCTGACGTATTAGCAAAAACTGCCGATCAAGTGAGAGAAGAAGTTCCTTCTGAGGCGGTAACATCTAAAGTCAAAGAGGGAATGAACGGCTATAAAGATACTGACCCCAGAGATAAAGGAAATGTTTCCGCCGCAGAAGCCAAAGCTCAGATGCTCAAAGATGCTGCTGAACGTCGTATCAGTACCAAATCTAGTAACAATGTACCTGAAAATATTCGGCGTGTAGGCGATGAAGGCCAAGATAAGCTGGATGAAATTGGTCAAAAGCTGGATGAAAATAAGGACGCTTTCGGACGCAAAGCTAAGGAGTTTGCGGACAATACTAAGCAAGGAATGGAGAATATTAAGGACAATACTCGCCGGGGTATAGAGGGAGCAAAAGATATCGCTAATGAAGCGACTAGCGGCTCAAAAGATAAGGTTGATGAAGGCGCTAACACCCTTAAATCTAAAGTCAGTCAAGGCGTAGACAATGTTAAACGCGCAGCCGATAGAGCTACTAACTAAGTAGTGGGAGAAGTGGGTGCTGCTTCCCAAGAATATTGACGGCAAAGAGAAAATAGTTGCAGCGCCCACTTGAGTGGGCTTTTTGATGGTTAATCGTGTTGAAAGTGCCAGTGCGAAACTGCTAGGCGATGAACTTCTCGCCAACTAATATGATGAAGTTTTGCTAGTTTGGCACAATCTTCATATTCTGGCTGCACGTTAGTAATACGATCGCCATCTTTGGCAACTTTTACCCGCACTTCCCCCCACTCTGTCTGTACTTTTTGAATTTCTCGCTGTAAAATTGTTCTCAGTTGAGTTGAGCGGCGAATGCCTAAAGTTGTAGTTTCGCGAAAAATAACGGTTTCGCAATTTTGCTGAGATTCAGGGTGGCAAATCGCAGTCAGCAGTACGCCCAAACGAGATTTTTTCATCACAATTGGCTGAGTAAAGACATCGACAGCGCCAACGGCAAATAAAGCATCAAAGATATATGCGATCGCTTGCGGGCTAAGATCGTCAATTTGGGTTTCCAGCACACAAATAACTTCTTGGGAATTAGCTAAATTTCCTCTTCCTTCTACCTTCTTCCTTCTTCCCTCTTCCTTCTTCCTTCTTCCCTCTTCCTTCTTCCTTTTTCCTTCTGTCTTCTCTCCTATCCACAACCGCAAAATATTAGGAATCGGCAATTGGCGGGAACCCGCACCTAAACCAATTTGGTGCAGATTCATTGACGGCGGCGGGCCAAAACTTTTACAGAGAGTAACTGCGATCGCGCTTCCCGTCGGCGTGCATAACTCGCGATCGATTTCATTACTGTAAACTGGTACTTGCCGCATTTCCCACAACTTCAAAACCGCAGGTGTAGGTACTGCTAAGCGCCCGTGTGCGGCCCAGACTGTACCCCCACCAGTAGGCAAAGCGGAACAGTATAATTCGTCAATATCTAACCAGTCTAACCCCAAACAAGTACCCACAATATCAACGATCGCATCAGTTGCTCCCACTTCGTGAAAATGCACCTCTTCTGGGGCGATACCATGTACAGCACCTTCCGCCTCTGCAAGTTTCCGAAATACTGCTAAACTCCAAATTTCCGCACGTTTTGGCAACCCTGCACCTGCGATCGTTTGCTCAATTTCGGGCAAATGGCGGTGTTGAGTGTGGGGGGTGGGTGACTCGGATTCGGTATGATGGTGGGAATGAGCCTCGTGACGATCGCGATCGTGGTGATGGTGGTGGTGCTCGTGACGTGAAAAAGTTGGCGCTTCTGTTTCGGAAGGATCTAATGCTGAGTCAGAATTAGGGTTTTCCCCTGCAACTTTGGAAGTTTCCGAAGATAAGCTTAAATCAACATAAACTTTAGTTGCCTGTTGGGTATTGCGGTGAACTCTTTCTACTCTTAAGTTATATTCCTGGGAGATCCCTAGTAAATTGAGTTTGGCAATCAGGTATTCTATAGGAACACCTGCATGGACAAGAGCACCCAGGCACATATCACCCGCGATGCCAGTTGGACATTCAAAATATGCTATTTTGTTCATGGTTAGTTGTTAATTGTTGGTGGTTAGTGGTTAGTGGTTAGTAGTTGGTTGTTAGTTGTTAGTTGTTAGTTGTTAGTTAGTCTTTGTGGTTTGGATCGGATAATAACTAATAATTAACCATTGATGCTAATTCTGCTGAATAAATCTGCATAGAACTGACTTACACCTCTGATAGTAACCGCCAAGGCAATTAGATAAATATCCGTAACGCCGCCTTCTTAGGTGGTATGTTACCACCTAAGAAGGCGGCGTTACCTGAGTCTCAAAGTATAGCAACCTTCTTGGCAGTTAGGACAGGAGCGATTGCTGGAAACCTTGATTCTATTCATTCTTCCTGAGCATCGTAGTCCTGAGCATCCTAGTTCCTAGCTATAATAGAGATTGCTCTATCCGTCTTGGCCAGTGCTATATCCTGCTAAATTTGATGTGGACTAAAACCCATAAAAATGTTATCACAACAACCAACAAATAACAACTAACAAATAACAACTAACAAACAACAAATCAAATAATGGCTGAGATTTATCAAGTACATCCAGAAACACCGCAAAAAGAGAAGATCGAGAAGATTAAAAAATCCTTGCAAGCCGGGGCGATCATGCTTTATCCTACTGATACAGTCTACGCGATCGGCTGCGATCTTAATGTTAAGTCCGCAGTGGAACGGGTAAGGCAGATCAAGCATTTATCTAATGATAAACCTTTGACATTCCTATGTCCTTCTCTGTCGAATATCGCTCAATATGCTGTCGTTAGCGATTCTGGATACCGCATGATTAAGCGGTTAATTCCAGGGCCCTATACCTTCCTATTGCCAGCAACTAAGTTAGTGCCTCGATTGGTGATGGAGCCTAAGCGCAAAACTACAGGTATTCGCGTCCCCGATCAAAAATTTTGCTTAGCACTGTTAGAGGCTTTAGGAAATCCGATTATTTCTACTTCTGCTCATATTACTAATGATGATGAGGGAAAAGCACCCGCAGCAGCATTAGCAACTGAAGAAAACTTTGGCAAGGCGGAATTATTTGATTCTCTGGAAAAGTTGGTGGATATAATTGTTGATGATACCTCGGAAACAGGATATCAGGTTTCTACGATTCTAGATCTAACACAAGATAAACCTAGTATTGTCAGGCGCGGACTGGGATGGGAGGCGGTAGCTAATTGGGCGGAGGAATAGGTAGCGATCTGGTCTAGTATTGAAAACAAGTTAGAGTGGGAAATTCTATCAGAATTTCCCACTTGAATTGTTAACGCTCTACTTTCACACCTTTCCAAAAGGCGATATAGCCGGTAATATTTTTAGCTGCTTCTTTTGGGGTGGGATAGTACCAAGCAGCGTCTTTGTTGACTTCGCCATTGACTTCGATGCTGTAGTAACTCGCTACTCCTTTCCAACCGCAGGTAGTGTGGGTGCTACTTTCTTTGAAATATTCGCGGTTTATGGTATCGGGGGGGAAGTAATAGTTATTTTCTACAACTTCGCAAGCGTCGCTTTCGGCTAAGACTGCTCCGTTCCAAGTAGCTTTTGGCATGGGTTACTCCAGTTAATTATCTTAGATTTTAGATTATTAGGGCTGTTTGTGCTCTTTTAAGCATAAAATAATGAGGAAGTCAACGACAACTATTGTAAATGTCAGCGCTACTACCGCCAACTTTTACCCAACCGCGATCGCTGGAACAGGCACTTAAACATTTTTTTGGGTACGACTCTTTTCGTCCTGGACAGCGGGAAATTGTCGAAGCAGCTCTCTCTAAGCGGGATATGCTGATTGTGATGCCGACTGGCGGCGGTAAGTCGCTGTGCTTTCAATTACCGGCACTGTTAAAACCAGGCTTGACTGTGGTGGTGTCGCCTTTAATTGCCCTGATGCAAGACCAGGTAGAATCGCTGAGGGATAATGGGATTGGGGCAACTTTTCTCAATAGCACTCTTTCTTTGATGGAGACGCGATCGCGAGAAACTGCGATTCTAGATGGTAAAATTAAACTGCTTTATGTTGCCCCCGAACGTTTGCTCAGCGAGCGTTTTTTGCCATTTCTAGACCAGGTAGCCGCGAGTTTGGGGATTTCGGCGTTTGCGATCGATGAGGCTCACTGCGTCTCGGAATGGGGTCACGACTTCCGGCCAGATTATCGGCAAATATTGCAGGTGCGCGATCGCTATCCCCATATTCCGATTATGGCACTAACTGCTACTGCGACCGATCGCGTCCGCCTTGATATTATGCAGCAGTTAGCTCTTAGAGAACCTTATATCCACGTTGCCAGTTTCAACCGCCCCAATTTATATTACGAAGTTCGAGCCAAAACTAAGCACAGTTTTGCTGAATTATTACAGATAATTGACAAAAATGGCGGCTCAGGGATTATCTACTGCCTCAGCCGCAAAAATGTTGATGAACTTGCCTATAAACTTCAGCAAGTTGGGATTTCTGCTCTACCTTACCATGCAGGCTTAAACGATAGCGATCGCACCAGTAATCAAACCCGCTTCATCCGCGATGACGTGCAAATTATGGTAGCGACAGTTGCCTTTGGCATGGGTATTAATAAACCTGACGTGCGTTTTGTTGTTCATTACAATTTGCCGCGCAATTTAGAAGGATATTATCAAGAATCAGGACGCGCTGGCAGAGATGGAGAACCGGCCCAATGTATTTTATTTCTCGGTTATGGCGATCGCAAAACTATAGAATATTTAATCGAACAAAAACCAGATCCTCAAGAACAAAGAATTGCCACGCAACAGTTCCGAAGAGTTATAGATTACGCTGAAGCTTCCGACTGTCGCCGCACCATTCAATTAAGTTATTTTGGAGAAGCATTTCCGGGAAATTGCAGCCAATGCGATAACTGCCGCAATCAAAAACCCTTAGAAGACTGGACTATTGAGGCGATGAAATTCCTTTCTGGCGTAGCCAGATGCAAAGAAAGATTTGGCATGAATCATATTATTGAGGTGCTGCGAGGTTCTAAAAGTCAAAAGGTTTTACAATACGGACATGACAAACTTTCTACCTATGGAATCGGGAAAGAAAAAAGCGCTGAAGATTGGAAAATGTTAGCGCGATCTCTGCTGCATCAAGGTTTACTAGATGAAACAACAGACGGCTATCCTGTATTAAAATTAAATGCTAGAAGTTGGGAAGTAATGAAACGTCAGCGGACTGTGGAAATCGCCGTTGTTCGCAAACAAGAAGTGCAGGGAGTTCAACGCTATTCAGCAGCAGAAGGAGAGATATTATTTGGAGTATTGCGTAAACTTAGAAAACAAATCGCCGACGAGCAATTTGTACCGCCTTATGTGGTATTTCCTGATTCTAGTTTACGCGCAATGGCAGAACAACGCCCCCAAACTTTAAATGAATTTGCAAAAATTTCTGGGGTAGGAACACGCAAGCGAGATAAGTATGGCAAACAGTTTATTGAGGCAATTCGAGAGTATTGTGAAGAACAAGGAATACCAACGGTATCAACACCTTTAACTGGTTCAAATATTCCCAATCAACCCTCTCATACTCAGATGCTAACCTTACAATTACATCAGCAAGGTTTAACTGTGGACGTAATCGCTGAGGTTCGCGATATTCGTGCTACCAGAGTTGTGACTCATTTAGCTGAATTAATCGAAATGAATCAAGAAGTTGATATAAATCAGTTGGTAGATTTGGAGAGTCAGCAAGCTATTATTACAGCAATTGAGTTAGTAGGCGATCGTTCTTTAACACCTATTTATCAACTTTTAGGTGAGAAGTATACTTATGATGAAATTAAGTTAGTGCGGGCCTGGTTGCGGCGAAATAATCCATAAATGTAAGGTCGTCGTCGCAACAGCATTACAAAGAGTATTTGAATAGTATTATCTTTAATAGGAGAGGAATATGAGAATTAAAAAAGTATCATTTTGTAACCATGAATTAGATTGGCAATTTGAACCCATTTATTTTTCTAATCTTGCTTTGCTAGTTGGTGTCTCAGGAGTTGGTAAAACTCAAATACTTAAAGGGATTTCCAGTTTAAAGGAGATAGCTAATGGTAAGTCTTTAAATGGATTAGCCTGGGATATTACATTTTTAACAAAAAATGAGGTTGAGTACCAATGGATAGGAGAATTTGAAACTCAAAAACAACCTGGTCTAATTTCTGAAGATGAAGATGACAACGCTAGATTCAAAATTTTACATGAAAAATTATGGAGAAATGGTAATCTCATTATAGAAAGAAGCCCTAATGAGATTCAATTCCAAGGAAAAATCACACCAAAGCTATCACCATTTCAAAGCATAGTTTATATATTAAACCAAGAAGACGACATTGCCCCAGTTCAAGAGGGTTTTAAGAAAATCGTAAACAGTGAACATTCTAGGTCAATCAATGCTGTTTATGGCATACCTCATAGGGTACTAGCGGAACTAACTAGAGAAAATTTATCGTTAGATACTATTAAAGAATTTAATATGCCAATCGCCCTAAAATTGGCTTTAGTTTCTCAGCAATATGCAGATATTTTTAATAACATCAAAACTAGCTTTATAGAAATATTTACTCAAGTAGAAGATATTAAAATAGAGGCAATAGAAGATAAAAATAGTCCACTTTTCCCAGACTTTCCTGTTCAAATTAAAGAAAAAGGAGTTAATAAGTGGATATTGCAAAATAACATTTCTTCAGGGATGTTAAAAACACTCATTCATATTAGTGAACTTTACTTAGCGCCTGAAGGAACTGTAATTCTTATCGATGAGTTTGAAAATAGTTTAGGTGTTAACTGTATTCATGTTGTCACTACTTCATTACTAAAAAACGAAAGTCTGCAATTCATTCTCACGAGTCATCACCCATATATTATCAATAACATTGCAATGGAATACTGGAAAATAGTAACTCGCCGAGGTGGCGTAGTAACGGTAAGAGATGCCAAAGATTTTAATTTGGGAAAATCTAGACATCAGGCATTTCTGCAATTGATTAATCTAGAAGAATATAGCGAAGGAATAAAAGTTTAATGAATTTGTATTTTCTTGTGGAAGGAGCAACAACTGAGAAAAAAGTTTATCCAGCTTGGCTGGCTCATCTTTTACCAGAACTACAACGAGTCCAAAGTTACGATCTGGTGAACGAAAAAAATTATTACCTGATTAGCGGAGAAGGGTATCCTTCAATATATAATTTTATTGGAAATTCAATTGAAGACATCAACGCTAGTGGAAAGTATAATTATTTTGTAGTTTGTCTAGATGCAGAGGAAAATACTGTCACAGAGCTTAAAACTGAAATTTATGATTTTTTAAGTACGCAACAATTAATATTAAACAATACAAAATTTGTTCTGATTATTCAAAATCGCTGTTTGGAAACGTGGCTACTAGGTAATCGAAAGATTTACTCAAAACAGCCTCAAAGCCAACCATTATTAGATTATACTAAATATTATAATGTTTCAGCGCACGATCCAGAAATGATGGGAAAATATAAGGATTTTAATACCCATGCTCAGTTTCACGAGTCTTATTTAAAAGCATTATTTGAAGCTAAAAATGAAAAAAAATCATATACAAAACAAAGACCGGGGGATGTATTAAAGCCATTTTATTTAGATCAATTAGTGGCCAGAATTCAACAGGAGCCTCAACATTTGACTAGCTTCAGGTATTTTATCGATTTTTGTAATACAATTAGATCGCAATTACAAAACTAATTAAACTTTTAATTACCTATGACTAACCCCACAGCAACTTTACTAATTTCTTGTCCAGATAGACGCGGACTTGTTGCTAAATTTGCCAACTTCATCTATGGACATAATGGGAATATTATCCACGCCGATCAGCACACTGACTTTGCGGCTGGACTGTTCCTTACTAGGATAGAATGGCAATTAGAAGGATTTGATTTATCCAGAGAAGAAATAGCACCCGCTTTCAGTGCGATCGCGCAACCCCTCGAAGCTAACTGGCAACTACACTTTTCCGATACAATACGGCGAATGGCTATTTGGGTAAGCCGCCAAGACCATTGTTTGTTAGATTTGATTTGGCGACAACAATCTCAAGAACTTTTAGCCGAAATTCCTTTAATTATCAGTAACCATCCCAACTTAAAGCCAATTGCCGATCGGTGTGGTGCAGATTTCTACCATATTCCGATTAGCAAAGATAGCAAATCAGAGCAGGAAGCCCAACATTTAAAACTATTAAATCAGTATAACATAGATTTAGTTGTACTAGCTAAATATATGCAGATTTTGAGTGCTGAATTTATTGCGAATTTCCCCCAAATTATCAACATTCATCACTCATTTTTGCCCGCTTTCGTGGGTGCAAAACCTTACGAACGCGCCTATGAACGAGGAGTAAAGATTATCGGCGCAACTGCACATTATGTGACATCAGACTTAGATGCAGGGCCGATTATAGAGCAAGATGTCGAACGAGTTAGTCACCGAGATGAAGTCTCAGACTTAATTCGCAAAGGCAAAGATTTAGAGCGAATAGTGTTGGCAAGAGCAGTGCGATCGCACTTGCGAAACCGTGTCTTAGTTTATGGGAATAAGACAGTTGTATTTGAGTGAGCGGAGCCAATAAAATATTATAATAATAAAACTAAAGCTATTTTTCAACAGCCGGGGGTGTAAAGCGAATTTCGATACGTCTCCTAGTGGGATCGGGAGCGCGATCGCTTGGGGCGTATTCTCCAGTCGGTAAAAATAGTTGTGCTGCTGAATAAGCGCGGAATTTTAAACCTTGTAGTTGACCTGTTTTTTGTTGAACTGCTTGCAAATTTTTGACTACTGCTAAAGCCCGCATTAATCCCAAATCTGCATTAGAACCTGCTTTTAAATTACTGACAGATTCATTGCCAATGGCTACATTTTCTAAAGTTTGATCGAGATTGCTAATCGGTGCTACTGTTTCTTGACCGTCAGTATGACCAATTATTTCTACAACATAGCCGGGATATTGCTTGGCAAAACTTTCAAGTTGATTGACTACATTGTTATCGATAAATAAACGCAGACCCTCTGGTAAATCCGCTCGTCCGGCTTCAAATTTAAGAGGGCGTTTTTCAGAATCTATATCGGAGTCTTTAATGATAATTAAAGGTGGAGACTGTAAACTTTCTATTTTTTGTTGAAGTCCTTTAATTTCATTTTCTTTTTCATTAAGATAATTATTTTTTAGCTGCAATTCTGATTTTGAATCATTAAGTATTTGCGTAATCTCTGCGATTTCTCTTTGAGCTTTAGCCAGTTGGTCACTTGTATTTTCTGCTGTTGATTTTAAGAAGGCAGATTTGACTAAAGCTAACAAAAGAAATAAATTGATAATCATAAAGGCGTTAGACATCAAATCTGTGAAGGCGGGCCAGATATTGAGGTCTTCATCGGAATCTGTGGAACGATCGCGGCGACGCATAATTTAAAGTTCTCAGTTGTGGTTAAGTTTTTACTTATTCATTCGGCGTATTTTCTCGTTTTTCTAACTCTTCCAATAAATTTTTATCGCTTATATGCCTATCTACGACAGGACTTTCTAAGTTCTCTTTTAATATTTCTACCAACTCAGCAAACTCATATTTTATGTCACTAAGATGGTTGACATATTCCTCAATACTTGTGGCTATCGTTTGCGATTGTAGCTTGTTATTGTCAGCTTGATTATTCATAGTTTCTGCAACCCTAACAGTCAAAGTCTCCATACTGTGATTAACCTGGTTTGTATAGTTATTAATAGTTTGTACTAAGTTTGTTAACTCAACTTGCACTTTGTCTAAACTATCTACTCTAACCACGACTCGTTTCTGTAGCTTGTCAAGCGTTGTGACAGCAGACTCAAAACTTTGAGATCCTTGCTGAAATTTGGGAATAATCTGACTAAGTGATTGCTGATTAATTTGATGTAATTCTAACACTTGTACTGAACTTTGATTAAGTCTACTAATTTCTGCTGTCATGTTTACCAACTCTTGACTAAAATCCTCAATTTGACTCAAGATATTGCCAAGAGATTGAACGCTATCAGCTAGACTTGATGAGGAATTAGAAAAATTATTTTGAACATTAGCTAAATTAGTTGTAGCTAGTGACAATTTTTGGGGAAACTCATTTTTCTCAAAGGCTTTAGATACTTCGATAAATTTCCCAGCAGCTTCTTTCAATTCATTAGCACCTCTTGAGATTGAACCAGAAGCTTCAGCTAACCCCCCGTAAACTTGTTCGGCTAAATTAGCAGCCTTAAGGTTAGCTTCAATAATTTCTTGAATCTTATCTTTGAGAGCAGATTCTACACCCTCGCGGACAGTTTGACCAAATCTAGTTAAAAAGTTGTCAAAGGTATCTGCCATCCCTTTAACTACTTTATCAAGCCGAGTTTTCCCCTGTACCGTTGGCTGATAAACATTATCTAAATAATCTTCTAAAGAGCTAATTAACTGTGACTTAGCTAAACCTGTATTCCAAATTAGATTAACCACAGTCAAAGTGGAACTAAAAAATACTGCAATTAAACTGCTAATAAAGGCAATTCCCATCCCTTTCAGGGGTACTTGCAATTCATTAAGTAATAAATTAGTATCTTTACTTTCTTGAAGGGTTTGACTCAGACTAGATAAGTTAAGGGTGATTCCTAGAAAAGTTCCTAACAAACCAAAAGATAGCAAAAGATTAGGCAAAATCCGACAAAAATAATCAACGCGATCGTAATTAAAGGATATTCCCAAAAACCTCAATTTTTGTTGACTATAAATCCCATCAATTAAAGCCGCTGAATTAACTTCTTCTAGATACTCGCTAGCAGCTTTAAATCTACTTTCCAAGTCTTCTACAATTCTCGGTTTCGAGCCTGCTTGGTTATCCTTCAGCAGCAATCTCACTTCTTTTGTCTTTTTCACTAAATTGCCATAAAGACTAATTCGTTGAATTGCAGCAAATAAAGCAGGTAAAATTACTAGCACTATGGTGGGAATAAGTAAGTATACGGGAAATAAATTTAACCATTCAAACATCAGTAAATACACTCCTATATTAATTTTTTTATAGAGCTGTGGCGGGGAAATCCCCGCCATAATCAGAATTAAATCGGATATTTTTTCAAAATATCTTCCCGTAACTTTTCATACTCCTTATCTGTAACAATCCCATCATTGACATCCTGTTTCAACCGCTCCAATTCTTGCCGTCTCTTAGTACGATTATCAACAACATCAGTAGGTTCAACAACTATTTCTGGCTGCGTAAATTGCTGATAAGCACCGATTCCGGGAGGGGAAGTATTAGGATTTAGCGAACTTTTAAATCGTTCCTCCATCTGTTTGCGAAAACGATTAATAATTCCCTCCTTAGCTGGCATTTCAGTAGTGGCTGGAACTCCAACCACTGTAGCTCTGTAAGGATAATTAGGACTATCTTCTGTCAAATTATCTACCAGATTTACAAATTGCCGCAATTTGGGTAAATAGTCTTTCTCCCAAAGAGCGGGATGTTTTTCAATCTGAGCAATTGCTCTCTCTAAAAACCCCTTTAAAGCATCAGTCATATCCCGCCGATTAGCCAACTCTTCGAGTGCTTGATTCCATACCGGGCTAATCCCAGCAGTATAATAACAGTCACGCAATTCGTCATAATACTGAAATTCTAACTGCTGAGTATCTGCATTTTTACCAATTAGATCGAAAGCCAAACAAGGATAAAAAACATCCTCTAATTCCTCGATTTTCAGAGCATCAGGTGGCATAATATCAGTGAAGGTAATTCGGTAGTCATTGTGCAGAAAAGAACTCTCCGAATTTCCTTCGCGAATGTAAGGATTTCGCATCTGTTCCAAACCACTAATTAGTCTCAGTGGAAACCCCGCATACTCAGTCACAATTAAAATTTCATCCTCAGCTTGAGTAGGTTTCAAAACACTTTCAGCAATTCCCAAATCTCGTCCAAGAGTGATTTTAAACTGCTGCACTTCCGACTCGTCAGTATCTTTAAAACCCACCAAATCGCTTCTTTTAGCAGGACTATTCCGAAAGTAAGGATCGCTCAAATTCAAACGGAGTAGGGGTTCAGCTTGCTGTTTAATTTGTCCCAAACGAGTCGAACGATCCTGAATTGAATAATTTTGGATAAAACGCTTAATCACGGATTGCACAATCTGAGTGCTGCGAGAACCAAATAACCTATCAACGGTCAAATCAATTTCTTTTTGTAGTTGTATTTGAGTTGTCTTATCCATTAAATAAGCAATCGAATCTCCTACTCCCGAAACTTGTGTAATCTCCTTACTTACTAATACCAACTGAGAGCGAAAATCTTGCTCTGGTAGCAAAGTTTTATAACACCCCTCAATATCCTCATTGTCAAAAATTGCCTCGCCACTCATCTCATCAAAATTCAATTGCCTTAAATCGCTTTCCTCTTTCTCATAGTCACTCTTTAAATTATCCGCTACGCGGTTAAAACCCGCCACTTGAGTTGCACGTTCTAAAACGTGCTTCTGCAAACTACCCACAATTTGCAAAGCTTCCTGAGTCACAGCTAAATCAAAATTGTGCTTAATTAAATCGCAAACTTCCCGCACAACTCTTTTCGCCTCAGCTTGCACTTGCCGATTTTTACTACCCACAATTGGCAGCTCAAATCTCTGCTCAATATCCTCAATTATTTCCTCTGCATCGCGCCATTTCTTCTCCACATCTTCTAATTTACGATTTCCTCCAAAATTAGTAATCTCCTCCTCTAACTGACGCTGATAACTATTCAAATCAGTCTCCAAAGCATCCAACCAATCACGACCGCTTTTAATCGAAAACTTTACATTTCCCGGAGTCAATAAACTCGCCAAAAACTGATCGATGTCCTGCTTAAGCTGCTCTGTAATCGTGGGACGAATTTGTAACAATCTTGTCAGCCAAATTCCTCTCGTACTCTCAGTTTCCCCAGGCTGAGTTTTGCGAAACTGCTCTCGAAACTCTCGCGGTAATGTTTGCCTAACTCCAATGCGGTCATCCTTACTTTTACAATCATTAATTACCCGCTCTAACTTAGCATTTCTCCAAGTATTGAGGGTACTAACAAAAGTCTTGTTCGATTCTTGTACAGCTTCCGCTAATCTAGTAGTAAAACCATCCCGATTAGCTAAATCGCTATGCCAACGATACTGAATTAAAAACTGTTCAAGTAACAATTGTGGATCTGGGCTTTGTCCTTCTCCATTTAACCAGAATGTTACTAATTTTAAACTAATTCGAGTCAAAGCAATTTGTACAATAATATCGCGGGGAAAATAAATCGCTGCGAGTCCGAAAGTTAAATACCGCTGAATATTCGGTCGCGGGTGGCCGTCCCACTGAATTAAATGCTGCAAGAAGTTATCTCGCATTCCCTTAACTACAGGCGCTAATTCTCCTGAAAAATCCAGCGCTATTTTATGAGCAATCACATTACATAATTTGCGCTGTTCCAGAATCGAATACTCCCCCGCAGTTTGATTAGAAACTAAATAAGCATAGTCAAAAGGCGGTCGCGATTCCTGCACTAAAATCAAGTCTTGCATATCATAACAAGCCTCAAATTTAGTGCCGGGAGTGGTGTAATAATTCAATTCCTTAAGTGCAGCATAAGTATTGGCACTCATATTAGAAGTATTGCCGTATAATTGCGGACTAATTACCAAATAGCCGACAATTTGGGCCCCTTGTTCGCCATAAGCTTGTCTGAGGCTATAAGCAATATCTAAAAACATTCCGCTACCAGTCCCACCGCACAGAGAACCTACGACAAAAATATTCAATCCTGGTTCAATTCTTAAGCCAGATTTTAGTAAAGTTGCTTCGTGTCCCCGCGTCCGTCTTTCTGCGGTTTCAACGGCAGTTTTAATCTTTTGATAATTGTGAAAAAAAGCTAATCTGCCTACAGGTCTAATTCCTTTTGCTCCCTCTTCTACTGCTTTAATATTGCGTAGTAATTGGGGTGGAAACCAGCGAGCAATATGGTCGTAAGGCCCTTGCCGATCGTAGTTAGAACGTCGTTCTAAGCCTTGTACAAAGTTAGTTACTTCTGCTGATGTCATGGTCGCGCCTACTTTTTCAGAGTCGCGAAAACTGAGGTCAACACCATGATAGGTACTACCAGTTCGCAAACCCGATACTTGGGTTGCTGCTTTATCAGTATCAATATGAACAAAACTCACAATTGGCAACTGGCTTAAATCGCCATAGCGATCTACAATTAAGCGGCGAATTCGCATTAAAACATCTCTGCCCGTACCCCCTAAACCAATGCAAACAGTCCTGTTTATACCCCGCACTTGCCGATCGCTGCTTGTAGATTGAGTCATATTTATATCCCCGATTGTTTATTTATTTTTTAACTTGAATTACAATCTCGTATTCTCGTTTTTTTGCATCGGGACAATTGAGCCTAATCCTGGTAGTATTAGTTATCAAAGTCCGCTCTGTCACTTCTTTCCCATTCAAAAAAATAGCCGCCTCTCCAGTTGGTTCTAAATAAAGTTTCTCCCCCTTTCGTAATAAATAAGCTCTGACTTCTGGCCCTGGAGTATCAATCGAATCAGCACAGCTAGATTCGTACTCGCCAATTGCAATTCTTTGATTATTTCCCAGATAGCATACTTGGTCATCCTCCTTCGCTGTTGCCCTCAAATCTACAGCCAGAGTCCATTTCCTTTGCAGCCGCCAGAACTTGCTGCCCGTAACTACAACAGCAGCCAAGGCAATTCCCGAAATTAATACAGGCAACCATAACTGATTCAATAAATAAGCAGAAACTAAACAAGTTTCTCGGCCTCCCGGTGCTGGTGTACAAAACTCTTGTACGTTGGGGGAAATATCAACTACACTTAATTTATATTGCTTATTATCTTTAGTTTTAATGGCTAGCGATCGCTCCCGCAAAGGCAATACCTGAAGCCAATTTTGACGCTGTTGACTCGCTTCAGAATTCCCAATCCGAAACTGACTATCAGCAGGCGTTTCTACCCACTCCCCGGAACTAGCAGGCGACTGAGTAAATAAGGGTGCATCGCTAATCCAAACTACAGACTGAGGTTTAATTGGTTGATTCTGTGACAAACGACACTGATTAATATTTGCCAGACCTTGATAAATAGTAAGTTCTGCCTGTTGAATATCTGTATTTTGAAAATTTAGATTAGGCTGAAAAGGAATAGCTTGTAAAATTAGGTCGAGATCCTTCTTGCCATTAAACTTAATAGAATTTTCTGGCAGCAAAGGATTGACATTAGCCGCCAGAGGATTTACTGTAGTTGCAAAAGGCACAACATAGACCGTATCTCCAGGCCGCAAACTATCCTCAACTATCTGACGCAAACGGATGCGACCCTCATCATTAAGGCCAACACTCTCCGTTAAATCAATTGCCAAAACTACATCGCGTCCGCCGTGAAGACGAGCAACCAATTCCATGCCCGTTTTTTGTAAAGGGGCAAGCGGTTGCCCTGGAGTAACTGCCTGACAAGACTCAGCCAAGAAAGTAGAACCCTAAAGTTATTTGGAGTATTATACTACAAGAACTGTAAGAATAGAGCTAAGGACAGGTTTGCAAACTGTCCCTCAAATACCACATAACCATTAAAATATCAGAGATATTAAAGTTGTAGTCAATAATTTTCTCTCTAAAAACTCAGGAAATACCCTATGAACCGCCCCACAGATTCCATTTCTGCTCACCAGCTTAGCGAAATCGAACGTACCAACCTCAACACCGTAGAAGATTATACTTCACTACAATCTCTTCCTGAAATTTGGCCAATTGCCAAACAGAGATTCTCTCAAGTAATTGCCCTTAATGACCCCCACTCTCAGCCAGAAGTCAAGCTTACCTACGCAGAGTTATATCAGCAAATTCAACAATTTGCTGCGGGCTTACAAGCATTAGGAATTGAGTCAACGGAAGAAGGAGATGTTCCCGATCGCATCGCCCTTTTTGCTGACAACAGTCCTCGCTGGATGATCGCCGATCAAGGGATAATGACCGCAGGAGCCGCCGATGTCGTGCGGGGTGCAGGCGCAGACCCCGAAGAACTACTGTATATCCTCCAAGATAGCGGCAGCACAGCCCTGATAGTGGAAAACTCAGCACTATTGCGAAAACTGCGCGATCGCCTCCCCGACTTACCCATCCAATTCATCATCCTCCTCTCCGACGAAGAACCAGAAAAAAGCGAAACCCTCACAGTCATCAAATTTTCCGAAGTCATCGCCACAGGAGCCAACCGCCCCCTCAAACCCACCAATCACAAACGTCAGACCCTAGCCACCCTACTCTACACCTCCGGCACCACAGGCAAACCCAAAGGCGTTATCCTCACGCACGGCAACCTCCTACACCAAATCACCACCTTCGGCGTTATCCTTCAACCCCAACCAGGAGAATCCGCCCTCAGCATTCTTCCCAGTTGGCACGCCTACGAACGCACCGTTGAATACTACCTACTCTCCCAAGGATGCACTCAAATTTACACCAGCATCCGCTATTTTAAACAAGACTTTAAAACCTGTAAACCCCAATATATGGTCAGCGTCCCCCGCATTTGGGACTCAATTTATGAAGCCGCACAAAAGCAATTTCGCGAACAACCAGCCAACAAACAAAAGCTAGTAAACTTTCTCTTAGGAACCAGCCTTAAATACATACAATCTCGCCGCATTGCCCAAGATTTAACCCTCAATTTAGAACCCCCAACTCCCGCCAAAAAATTAACAGCTCAAATTAAAACTATTCTACTTTTGCCCCTCCACGCCATCGGCGAAAAACTAATTTATCAAAAAGTTCGCCAAGCCACAGGCGGACAATTCAAATGTGCGATCAGCGGCGGTGGTTCCTTAGCCATGCACCTCGATAACTTCTTTGAAATCACGGGTATCAACTTATTAGTAGGATACGGCTTAACCGAAACTTCCCCAGTGCTTACAGTCCGCCGTCCTTGGCATAATCTCAGGGGTTCGGCAGGACAACCACTGCCAGAAACAGAAATCAAAATAGTTGACCCCGAAACTCGCAAACCACTTCCCATCGGACAAATCGGCCTAGTTTTAGGGCGGGGGCCGCAAATCATGGGAGGCTACTATTTAAACCCCCAAGCCACAGCGAAAGCAATAGATAAAGAAGGCTGGTTTGATACAGGAGATTTAGGTTGGATGACATCGGGGAACGATTTAATATTAACCGGTCGGGCAAAAGATACAATCGTACTTACAAACGGCGAAAACATCGAACCCCAGCCGATAGAAGATGCCAGCCTCCGCAGCGCCTACATCGATCAAATTATGCTAGTAGGTCAAGATCAAAAATTCCTGGGTGCATTAATCGTACCGAATCACGAAGCCGTCCAGAAGTGGATAGCCAGTCTGAATCCCTCCCTACAGGAAATAGACTGGAATAGCAAGGCAGTTCAGGATTTATTCCGCCAAGAATTGAACCGAGAAGTGCAAAACCGCCCTGGATACCGCCCAGACGACCGCATCGGCTCCTTCCGTCTGATTCTGGAGCCGTTTTCAGTGGAAAATGGGATGCTGACCCAAACCCTGAAAATTAAGCGCCCTGTTGTAATGGAACACTACCGCGATATGATTAACGAGATGTTTAAGTAACAGCGGTCAGGGGAGTAGTCAAAACGATCTTCCCTTCCCCTTCTAAACAATTTCTAACTGGCAACTCACAACAAACACAATCAAAATCTTTATGGATGTCTCCAACAATCAATTACTCCTGAAACGAGCGATTAACGTTAAAGTCATCGTTACTCCCCGCTGGAAAGAAGAGGCTCAACAGCAACTTCAAGCCCAAATTAACCAAATAGATTCGCAACTTCAACAACTAGAAATGCAAGGGCAGCGGATGATTAGTGATATTCAACGGCAAAGTCTGCAACCACCTGGCCCGCAGGTAGTGCAGCAAATTGAGAACATTCAAGTGCAGGTAAATCAAAAGAAAAGCGAACTGCTAGATCAGAAAAATCAAAGCCTTCAACAACTCAACCAAGTGCAGATATTAGATCTAGAACAAGAAGTTGCCCAAGGTCAAATAGAAAGCATATTCAGCGTCAAGACGGGAGATAACTTAATTCAAAAAATGCAGGTAGAAGTGCTCCTGCGGGACGGTTTAGTTGAAGAAATTCGCGGGGATATTTAGAGGGCAATTCTGAGTAATTTGGTAATTGAGAATTTGGGAATTGGAAATTGACCGTCAGTCATTTGTGCATCGAAAATTTAAAATCGGCTGGCTGTTACCAATTCTCCCTTTTCACTTGCCTCGGCCCTCCCCCCATTACCTATTACCGATTTAGCCGTTGAGAAAGGAAGTTTGAGAAATGATTCGCGAAGTGTTCATGCCCGCCCTGAGCTCTACTATGACCGAGGGCAAAATTGTTTCTTGGGTTAAATCGCCGGGAGACAAGGTAGAAAAAGGTGAAACGGTGGTTGTGGTTGAGTCTGACAAAGCAGACATGGATGTGGAGTCTTTCTACGAAGGCTTTTTGGCGACGATTATTGTGGCTGCTGGGGATGTTGCACCTGTTGGGGCGGCGATCGCTTTAGTCGCAGAAACCGAAGCGGAAATCGAAAAAGCTCAGCAGCAAGCTACTTCTGCACCCGCGAAAGCCGCCGCCCCCGCCCAAAGTCCCGCCACTCCTGCGGCTGCTGTTGCTTCCGCACCCGCCGCGCTGCAAGAGAGCCCAAACCGCCGCAATGGGCGCAGCGTCGCCTCCCCCCGCGCTCGCAAGTTAGCCAAGGAACTTAAAGTTGATTTAAGTTCCCTGCAAGGTAGCGGGCCTCACGGTCGGATTGTGGCAGAGGATGTCGAAGCGGCCGCTGGTAAGGCGAAAGCGCCTGCTGTTCAGCAACCAGTAGCGATCGCTGCACCCGCCGCAGCGCCAGTACCAGCGAAACCGACAGCAGCAGCGGCCCCTCCTGTGGGTGCGATCGCGCCTTTGGGTCAAGTAATGCCCATGAACGCCCTGCAAAATGCTGTAGTGCGGAATATGACCGCCAGCCTCTCCGTGCCTGTTTTCCACGTCGGTTATACAATTACTACTGACAATCTAGACAAACTCTACAAACAGGTGAAGTCAAAGGGCGTAACGATGACGGGGCTGTTAGCAAAAGCCGTAGCCGTAACGCTGCAAAAACATCCTTTACTCAACGCTTGCTATGTGGAATCGGGGATTCAATACCGCGCTGAGATTAATATTGCTGTCGCAGTAGCAATGGATGGCGGCGGATTGATTACTCCCGTCCTTCAAAAGGCGGATCAAATGGATATTTATTCGCTTTCTCGCAGTTGGAAAGATTTAGTCGATCGCGCTAGAAGTAAGCAATTGCAACCTGCGGAATATAGCACGGGCAGTTTTACCCTATCGAATCTAGGAATGTTTGGGGTAGATAAGTTTGATGCGATTTTACCACCAGGTCAGGGTTCGATTTTAGCGATCGGCTCTTCGCGGCCGCAAGTTGTTGCAAATGAAGAGGGATTGATCGGGGTGAAACGGCAAATGCAGGTGAATATTACTTGCGATCATCGCATTATTTACGGTGCTGATGCTGCCGCATTTTTGCAGGATTTGGCGAAGTTAATTGAGACAAATCCTCAATCTTTGACGCTGTAAGCTAGTGGGAATTGGTAATGGGGAATTGGGAATTGGGAATTGGTAATGGCTAAT
>NZ_CACA01000327.1:0-17893 GCF_000180455.1 Kamptonema sp. PCC 6506 | reverse complement strand
AAGCCGAGATACAGTCTTTCCGAGGACATGACGTAAAGTTTTGTAAATAAACGCCAGATATCGCATAAAAGTTGAGTGTCCCTCCCGATAGATAGTTTGAAGGGCACAAGGGTAAGCATCACATAATGCTAATGAATATTGAAAAACGTCCCACTAATGTCGAATGGGACAAATGGATTTGTCCAGACATCAGACCTGGGTGGAAACTTGCCAGACTGCGGAGTTCAGAGGAAATTATTCTGCAAGCAATAGAAGGAGGGAGGGAATTTCGCTTCAATGAGGTCGAAGGCTATGCTTTGCGCTACTTCACGGGTGTTTTGACGGTGAGTGAAGTTCAAAGTCGGTTGAGTGCAGAATTTTCTAGGTGCGATCGCGACTTAGTAGCAAAGCTAGTGGAAAAACTTCTTGCTATGGGGATTTTAGCACGTTCTCAGGGCCCTCGGTTGAAAGCGATCGCCCAGTGGCTCGAACATCCCGACGGGTCTTGGATTTTGCGGAACCCGGAGGAAATGACGTTCCTGCAAGTGAGTCCAGAGGAAAAAGTGGCGATCGAACAGTTGGGAGTTTCGCAGGATGCAAGTGCAGCCGAATTCTGCATTACTCACGAAAAACTGCACGCTTTGTTGGAATTATTGGCCGCTACCGCCATGTTAGAACCCGATATCGACCAGTGTCAATTGTAAAGAAATGTAACAGAATTCAAATTCGGCGTAAAAACCGATAGGTGATGCAGATAAAGAGATAGAAGCTCGCGAACAATTGAAAAGCACAAAGTCATTGTTAATAAATTACCAGGAGATACAGCATCTATGAAACGGAAACAGATATTTCAAGCAACAGCAACGGCACTATTTCTTAGCTTGTTAGCCGGGGGAAAAGCTCTAGCTTTTGCGTTCAACTTTACCCCTATTGCAATTTCCGATCCCAACAACCTATTTAACCTTGGATCTTCAAACAGCAGTGTTGGTCAAGGACTTGGCCGCACAAGCCTGCAAGCAGGGTTTAACACATTTGATGCCAAGCAAAAGGGATTTGCTATCAACAATAACGGTGGAAGAGTTGCTTATTATGCCAATCTAACTGGTGGCGGTCAAGCAATCTACAGCTACACGGGAGTCGGTGCTCCCAGACTAATTGCTGATACTCAAACCAGTTCCAAGTTTAGCAGTTTTGGTCAAGGACTTTCCATTAACAAGTCAGGAACAGTAGCATTTTTTGCAACCCTAAAGACTGGAGCTACAGGCATATACAGCTATGATGGCAAGATTGGTTCACAACCTAAACTTATTGCCGAAACTGGCAGCGAATATAGTAGTTTTCTACCGGGACTATCACTCAACGACAAGGGAGAAGTTGCATTTTCCGCCGTCAAAAATGGAGTTCGAGAAATCTTCAAAAGCGATGGTAGTATTACGCTGAATATCACCAATTGCAAAAGTGCTGGTGCAAGTGATTTTCAATGTCCCATCACTGACGCACCCTCCATCAACAATGAAGGAATGGTAGGATTTACAAGTCACTATGGCCTTTGGAGTGGAGATGAAAATGGGATCAATCAAATAGTTAAAGACTCTGCCTCTTTTTGGAATGGTTGGTATCGCGAAGCCAACATCAGCGATAACGGATTTGTGTCTTCTTATGTTCACCGGAACGGCAGTGGTCAAATGCTGATTAGTGCCGACGGATCGATCTTTGGTCGCAACGTTATCGCTGGTACTAATTTCGATCCAGTCACAGGTGTGACTAGCAGCAACTTTGATTCTATCGGTACTAATTCCATCAACAAAAAAGGAATAGTTGCCTTTACAGGTAGTCAGGTAAATGTGGGCAAAGGAATCTTTATTGGAGACGATGCGGTAAACGATAAGATTGTAGGCATTGGATCTATCCTCATGGGTACTGATGGCAAAGCTCTTTTTGGTGGTTCCGCAGTAACAGATATTTTCTTCGATCGCGAAGGTTTAAGCGACGACAACGAAATTAGTTTCTGGGCAAAACTTGCCAATGGTATTGAAGGCATTTTCCGTGCTAACAAATTTGCCGATTCTCAATATAATCCTTGGCTACCCAACTGTAACCGTGATGGAGCCACCCACAGTTTTTGCAATGTTGAAGGAAATCGCTGGTTCGATCCTCCCACCGCCTACGGCTTTAACTACAAGATGACTTCTGACTCTTTATTTACTTCAATTCTCGACTTGCCGAGCAATTTTATTAAACCCTTCACCGTAGCAGTTGGAGACATCATTTTAGGCAAGGATTTCACCGCAGGCGATCGCATCGATTTTAGCCAATTTGCTGCCGAACTTGGCGCTTTACTCGTCAACGGTACTGGCGTTAAAGAATTTACCGTCACCGGTCTTGATGTCGATCCCAACAATCCCGCCGTATTCCCCATCAAACTCGCCTCTAATACCGATTTAATGAGCTTTGATATGTACGCACTCCTCAACCCAGATGCAGCACCAGAGAACCCTGGTATCCCTGGTGGCCCTGACCCTGACCCTGGCATCGGTGGCGGCACCGAACCCGTTCCCGAACCGACGACAATCCTGGGCACATTAATATTTGGTGCTGTCGCTGCCAAACTCAAACGTCAACGCGCATCAGCTAACAAAGAAGTTTAATTTTCAACGATGGTAAAGGCGTAATTAATCGCGCCTTTACACAACAAACTTGGATTTTCTCAATGCCTAAATTCAGGAGTATTCCCGTGCATCTAACAACAAAAAATCTAATTCGCTGCATCACAACAGCCTTTGCCGCCAGCATAATTGTCGCATCCGAACCACAAAAAGCTAGAGCTGCAAGCCTCTACAATGGCTGGAATTATGCCATTGATTCTTTCAATGACGGCGTAACAGGAGGACAAGTAGGAGGTGGAGCATTTGAATTTTACGGCCTGGCATTTCAAGAAACTGCCGAGAAAATTTTTGTTGCTCTTAATACTAATCTATCTTTAGCAGGATTTGAACATGGTGGTGTTCAAGGAGGCAGTATTAGTTATGGCGATTTGTTCTTAAATTTCTCTGGTTTAAAGTTCAATGAAGCTAGTACAATCGGTCAATTATTTGCCGTCCGTTTCGCAGAAGGCAATGACTCCGGCGCTGAAACCACAGGAGTTTATAGCAATGTCATCGCCAAAAGTGTAGCCGAGACTAATTCGGGCTATGGGAATTTAAACGAGTACAACGCTCACATTAAATCCAGAGGGGGTACGCCTTCAACGGGTGATTTAAGTGCTACTGATTCCTACTTTGAGCAAACAGGTGACTGGACAGTTCTCAATGTAATTGATTCTGGTGAAAAAGTAGGTGATATCAGTTTCTTGACTACCGCAGCATTAAACGTTATGGGTTTAGATTTTGCTCATTTTAAAGCAACCGGTTCTCAAACTATTGGATTTAGCTTTGACAAATCTTTAATGCCTTCTGGCAGCTTTATCGCTAATTTCTTTGCCGAATGTGCTAATGATGGCATCGCAATTAATGGAGAATTGGAAAATGATGACATCCCGATTGATGGAGAATTGGAAGCCGTGCCTGAACCATCTTCTTTCTTGGGAACTTTGGTAGCGTTAGGCCTAATTGGTGCTCGCTTACTGGCGAAACGTAAACATCATCGGGAAAGTTTACAGATTTTTGCTGCATCTGACGAATAAGATAGGCTTAATCTTGCAATTTCAGTGTTTTAACGTCTGCTTGCGGCAATAGTAATTGCCATCCTTTTGCTAATTGCTAATCTCTAATATTGGCGGAAAACAAACACTTGGCAATTAGTAATCAGCCATTAGCAATTAGCAATTAGCAATTAGCAATTAGCAACTAGCCATTACCAATTAGCAATTAGCAATTAGTAATTAGCAATTAGTAATTAGCAATTAGCAATTAGCAATTAGCAATTAGCAATTAGCAATTAGCAATTAGCAATTAGCAATTAACAAACAACAATTCAATAATATTGACTGATAAACTTGCGAATGTGTTGAGCGATCGCCTCCGGTACTTCCTGCGGCAAATTGCTCCCCCCGCCACTAACAACTTGCATTTCGGCTTTAGGAGCTAGCCCAGCGTAGGATTGGCTCAGTGACAAACTTACTGCCTTATCTTCCGACCCTTGTAAAATCAACATAGGTATCTTCAGCCAACAGGCGCGATCGTCCAATAACTCTCCTTGAATTTCTACCTGTCTGCGATCGAACAAAAGCTTAGCAGCCGCAGGCGACTTAGATAAACCTTGCTTCAGTTGGATCAATCCCTCAAGTTTTTTTTGAACGCCCAAAATTCTAGCCACAGGAGAGAGCGATCGCAATACCCCTAAACCAGCAGTCGGCAGCACCCACAACCACCTCGCCCACAACCAGCGCTGCTTTAAAGATCCTACCTTCAACCCCTCTGGTGCCAAAAGTACCAAACCCAAAACTCGATCCGAATACTTCAACGCATAACTCGCCGCAATCCAGCCTCCCAGAGAATGAGCAACTAAATAAAACTGCCGCAGTTTCAAAGTCTCCAAATACTCAGCCAAACACTCAACCTCTAACTCAATCGAATAGTGAATCTTGCGAGCCGCCGGCTCAGACTCACCAAAACCCAGCAAATCGGGTGCAAAACAATGGTAATCGGCACCTAAACGTTCAATCACGGGTAGCCATTGAGCACTGTCATGCAACGAGCCATGCAAGAATACCACATCAGCACCAGAGCCGATTTCACGCCAGAAGATTTGCCCAACAGAGAGCTTTACGCGGGAATTACGGAGCGATAAATACATCCTTGTTCAATGTTGAGGCGTAAAAAATTTGATAATTGTCATAACAGAGCGAACTCAAACCTCAAAGAAGATTGTACGCCAAAGGGGAATCTTACCCACACCTAAATTGATACACCCGATCTTGCATAGGCCTAGATTCTTATTAACTTCTTTCTAGCTTAAGCCAGAGTCGTCAGACCATTAAAATAGTCTTGTAACTGCTGGCTGTGGTCATGGCTGAGCTTACCCTCTGGCAACGAAGCCGGAAAGAAAGCTTGAACCTCGCTAACCTCAAGGGTATCGTAGGCTTGCATATTACCTTGCACTTCCGCTTCCACCACTACACAAATAGAATGAATTCTCGGATCGCGATCGGGAGCAGAGTATACGCCCACTAAACGGCGAATCTTCACTAATTCTAAGCCTGTTTCCTCGGCTAATTCGCGGCGGACGGAGGTGAGAATATCTTCGCCCCAGTCTACCATTCCCCCCGGCAATGCCCATAAACCATTATCACGGCGGCGAATTAAGACTATTCTACCGTCTGGCAATAAAGGGATAACGCTAGTGCCGGTGATGGGGTGACGAAAGATCAGGCCCAATACCGTTTGTCCAATCTGCCACAATCGACGCATAAGAAGGAAGAAGGAAGAAGGAAGAGGGAAGAAGGAAGTAGGAAGAAGATTTTTTGAGATTGACTTACAACTATCGAAACTTGATGATTATAGAACTTACGCACCCTTACAGTATGGCCGCCAACGGGTACAGAAAAGAAACTATCAAGATGGCGGTGTTAGGGATAGTTTTGCGTAAGCTCTAGTTTAATTTATGTATCATTAGTTAAATTTAAGATTCTAATTCCTTCCATTTAGCTTTTGAGTCTTATCCACCAGTCACGACTCAGGACTTAAGACTGCTAAAAAGTCGGCTAAAACTTCCTCTGCATGGGATTCTGGTTTGACTTTGCGGTAGATTTTTTCAATCCTACCATCTGGAGCGATCGCATAAGTCATCCGGGTGATGCCCACATATTCTTTGCCCATAAATTTCTTGAGCCCATAGCAACCGTAAGCGGTAGCGACTTTACCCCCCTCATCGCACAGCAAGGGAAAAGGTAGTTGATATTTGTTCACAAATTTAGCGTGGGATTTGGCATCGTCGGTGCTGACACCGAATACAGCGATATTCCGAGACTGGAACTCGGAGTATATATTGCGGAAGCCGCAAGCTTCTTTAGTACAGCCGGGAGTGTTATCGCGAGGGTAAAAATACAGCACAACTCGCACTCCTCGCAAATCTGCGAGGCTGATTTGGTTGCCTTGAGCGTCGGGTAAGCTGAAGTCAGGAGCTAAATCTCCAGGGTTAAGGGTCATCTGTTAATTTTGTCAAGAGGGCAATTGGTTTTTCGCGGCTGCCTGGAGCCTGCTATGATCTATTTGTGAAGTATCTGTAAACAAACTAGCTTAACGCGGGATACCGCGTTCTAGTAAAGTAATAATTCACGCAATTCTGGGGGTGCCATAAATTCAGCACTTCAATCAGAATTAGTAAGACCAGTTCGGTCTGAAGTTACGCCTGTGGACAAGTTGGAGCCGACTCCCTTGGTAGAAGCAGGAAATGAACGTTAAATCTACTATAGGTAGATTTGAGTAAGTTTCATAGAACGGTAACTACTCGATATATGAGTAGCTCTAATGCCCACAGGTGGCAGAATGAGTCTCGGAGAGGCTCCGCGGCTGCTTAAAAATATGCAGCCGTTTTGTTGTTTATTATTGAGGTCAGCATGGCTAAACGCCGCAATCTAAAGAAAGAGAAAGCCCTACGGAATCAAGCTTACGCACGCAAGTTTCGCAAACGTAAAACTACGCCTTTTTACTCTGGCGGCAGAGGCGGCCAGCGGTCGTCTGATGGCGGGAGGCAACAAAACGACATGGCGGCTGCTGAAACCTAATGGCCAAGGCGCTCGTGGGCTGCGGCAATTGCTTTTCTGACTTGCTCGAATCCGGTTCCGCCGTAACTATTACGAGCTGCAACTACTTGCCGGGGAGCGATCGCATCGTATATATCTGACTCAAACTGAGGGTGCAACCCTTTCCACTCCTCAATGCTTAAATCTTTGAGGAGTTTGCCCCCCACGATGCAGGTTTTGACAACTTTGCCTACGAGGTTGTACGCTTCCCGGAAAGGTACGCCCCGTGCTGCTAGATAGTCTGCTACGTCTGTGGCGTTGGAAAAGTCTTCCGCCACAGCAGCGGCTAGGCGATCGCCATTAAATACAATTCCTTCGCTCATCAGTACCGCCATTGCTTCTAAGCAAGCTTTGACGGTTTTTACGCTATCAAACAAGGCTTCTTTATCGTCTTGCAAATCTTTGTTGTAGGCCAAGGGTAAACCTTTCATTAGCACTAGCATACCTTGCAAGTGACCAAAGACGCGCCCGGTTTTTCCCCGCACCAGTTCGGGCACATCGGGATTTTTCTTTTGGGGCATGATGCTGGAACCCGTAGCACAGCTATCTTTGAGCGTGATAAATCCAAATTCCTGAGTTGACCAGAGGATGATTTCTTCTGCTAAACGACTCAGATGTACCATGATCAAGCTGGCCGCTGCCAGAAATTCGATCGCAAAGTCGCGATCGCTCACTCCATCCAAGCTATTAGCATAAACTCCTTCAAATTGCAAGAGTTCCGCCGTAAAATGTCGGTCAATGGGAAAAGTAGTTCCTGCCAGCGCCCCGGAACCCAAAGGCGAAATATTCACCCTCTTACTCACATCACCCAGACGTTCCCAATCCCGGTCTGCCATTTCAAAGTAAGCTAACAGATGATGAGCTAAACTCAAAGGCTGAGCGCGTTGTAGGTGAGTGTAACCAGGAATCAAGGTTTCTACATTCTGCTCAGCGATGCTGAGTAAAACATATTGAAATTCCCTCAATTGGTGGCGAATTTTGGCAATTTCTGCCCGCAGGTAAAGGCGGGTATCAGTACCCACTTGGTCATTGCGCGATCGCGCCGTGTGCAACTTTTTGCCCACATCCCCAGTAATTTCCGTTAGTCGCTTTTCGACAGCAAAGTGGACATCTTCCGCCTCAACTCCCGGCTTAAAAAAGCCTTGCTGATATTCCAGGCGAATCTGTTCCAAACCAGCAACCAGTTGTTCGCCTTCCGCCGCAGAAATTATCCCAGTTTTAGCCAACATTGTTGCATGAGCTACAGAACCAGTGATGTCATATTCGATCAGTTCAATGTCAAAACTAATACTGGCATTGAAACGTGCGATCGCAGGGTGCAACGCCGATTCAAACCTTTGGCTCCAAGTTTTAGGGTCAGTTGTCATAGGTGTCAAGTATCAAGTGTCAAGTGTCCTACATTGCCGATTGCATTAGAATACTTGAACTCTGCCATTAACCGTTAACTGTTAACTGTTAACTGTTAACAAATCTAAGGCATAATACCCTTAATGAACCATCCCACAAAGAGACCAATTATAAAAGCCGCAGCTTGACCACTTGAAAGGAAGTTACTCCAGGCTTTCTGGATATCACCAAAAATGTCATAGGTTTGACCTAACAACACTGTCCCATCAAAAAGCGAATTCCAAAGTAACAAAAGTAGACTATCATTCGCATCAGTCAGACTGAAGAAATGGTTAGTAATTTCCGGCACGGTATTAAGAATCATTTGTATTTTCCCCTGAAGCAGAAAGTTTTACTCGCATTACAACAAGCGTCATGTCATCCCCATTGCGGTTTCCCAGACCAATAAACTGCTGAACTCGATCGAACAAGTAATCTAAAATAGCTTGGGACTCTTGATAATTATGACAAGCCCACTGAAAAGCCGCACTTAAGTTTTCCTCATCAAACCGATCGCCCCTTTGGTTAGCAGCATCAGTAAAACCATCAGTGTAATAAATAATAGTATCTCCCGGAGATAATTGCACTTGCGCCTCAAAATAGTGCGAATCTGCATCCAAACCGATCAGCATTCCTAAAGTATCTAGCCGTTTAAGAGAATTTGTTGCCGACTGCCAGAGCAAAGGTGGGTTGTGAGCCGCATTACTGTAAGATAGAATCCGCGTTTTAGGATCGTACTCAGAATAAAACAAAGTCACAAATCGGTGGGAATTATCCAAATCCGCGTACATCACCCGGTTTAAATGTTGGAGAATTCTAGAAGGCGAGTGGCGGTTTAAAACTTCAGCTCGTAGCATCCCCCGCGTCATCGTCATAATTAAACCCGCAGGTACGCCTTTCCCCATGACATCGCCAATCACAATACTCCAGCGACCTTTTTCAATTTTAGATTTGAGATTTTGTAGCAGGGAGGAAGGATATTCTCCTTCACGGGATTTCAAAAGCGGGTCATAATCAGCGGGAATAAAATCATAGTAATCTCCCCCAACTCGGCTAGCAGTTTCGCAACGAGCGGCCACATCAACGCCGGGAATCTTCGGGCATTGTCGAGGAAGCAACCGCAGTTGAATTTCGGCTCCAATTTCTAATTCTCTGTCTAAACGTTCTTTTTCTTGTAACTTAACAGTAAGTTCGTCATTTGCGATCGCAACTGCTGTTTGATCGGCTACTAATCTGACTAATTTCTGCCGACTTGGAGTCCAAACATATTCGGGATCGTGGCTAAAAACATAGAGGCGACCGCGTTCGGAATTCTTCACCAGAATAGGAGCTCCAAACAAGTGAACATCCTCGCCCAAATAGCGGCTTACTTGATCGTCAAGACTTGCAGTAGAAGTTTGCAGAAAAGTTTCAGGAAAAGCCTCTAAAGGGTTTCCCATCTCAGCCACAACTTCGCGAGTTGCTATCTCCAGAGCTTTCCGCATATCTTGACACTGGCGACCTTCCTGACAGTGCAACTGCTGGAACCTAACTTGACCATTTGGCTTAAAAAGTACCAGAGCTCCACCGTCAGCATCAGTAACGCGAGTGGCGACTAAAGGAATTAACTCTAAGAATTGATTGAGATTGTTAAAACTACGAAGGGCAAATCCCAAGGAACTCAACATATCTTGAATATTATGCTGTTCCCGATGCAGTCGCGCCACCAGTTCTTTAAGTGCGAAAACTGGCGTTACTTCTGAAGGATTACGACCGGGAGAGCGGTCAGCCGGTTGAGGTGATGGTCTTGGCAAAGGCACAGCAGTCATCGGGTTGGGATTTATTAGTAACAGGCTTAATTGAACTTGGGATTAATTGCTAATTGCTAATTGCTAATTGCTAATTGCTAATTGCTAATTGCTATTAACTTTAGCTATTAACAGTTAACAGTTAACAGTTAACCACTCAGTAGCGCTTCTACAAACTCATAACTAGAAAAAGGGCGGAGGTCTTCGATGCTTTCCCCGACACCAATAAACCGGATTGGTAGACCTAGCTGCTGTACTACAGCCAGTGCCACACCACCTTTAGCAGTTCCATCGAGTTTTGTCAAGACTACTCCACTAAGTTGTGCTGCCTCTGAGAAAACTTCAGCCTGTCGCAAACCATTTTGCCCCAAGGTTGCATCCAAAACTAATAGAGATTCTACGACAGCACCGGGAGCTTTTTTGTCTATAATGCGACGGATTTTGCTAAGTTCGTCCATCAAATTTTTCTTGTTTTGGAGGCGACCGGCGGTGTCAACAATTAAGAGTTCTGTATTTCGTGATTGAGCAGCGGCGATCGCATCAAATACTACAGCAGCGGGGTCAGTATTTTTCCCAGGATTGGCAATCACTTCTACATCGCTACGGGCTCCCCACACTTTCACTTGTTCTACTGCGGCGGCCCGAAAAGTATCAGCGGCCGCTATTAAGGTTCGGTAGTCTGATTTCTGAGCAAGGTGGGCTATTTTACCAATAGTTGTAGTTTTACCAGCTCCATTAACCCCAACTATCAGCCAGATATTGAGGGTATCTTTTTCTGGCGCAAAAGTTAAGCTGTAGGCAGGATTTCCAGAAGCGCTTTCTTGGCAAGGCTTATCGAGGAGTTCGCGTAAAAGTTTTTTAAGATAAGCGATCGCTTGTTCGGGAGGTAACACTTCCTCTCGCAGTTTTTGCTGCAAAGCATTAACAATAATATCTGTAGCCTCAACTCCGACATCTGCTTGCAATAGCAGTGACTCAATTTCGATCACTGCATCTTGATTGAGGGGGCCTTGGCCAACTATGGCTTTAAGCTGGTTAATCAAACTACGGCGGGTTCTCTCTAACCCTTGCCGCAATTTTTGTAGCCAAGTAATTTCTTCAAAAGAAATTTGATCGGGACGGCGACCTTGAGAAGCTAAAATTTCTGCTGACCACACGAAACCCTCATCGAAATCAACTGGAAATTCTTCATCAATAACTGTCGAAGGTTCGGCTGCTGTTGAATTAATAGCAGCGATCGTTTCTTCTGGTTCTTCAATTGCCGTTTCTTTTAATCGTTCGATCCGCGCTTCTCGTTCAGCTTGGGCCCTTGCCCAAAATGGTAAGGGTTCGGCAGTCGTTGTTTCTGAGGGTGGAGTTTCTGATGCAGAAATTGTTGCTTCGCCTGGAGTTTCTGGCGAAATCGCTAGCGGTGGTGCAGAGGTTTCTGCTTCTATTTCTGGTGTTTTTGCTGTTGTTACTTCTTCTACTGGATGAATTAATTCTGTTTGTTCAGCAGGTGTTTCCGCTATAGAAATCTGTAAAGTTTGTGTAGCAATTTCTAGTTCAGCAACAGATTCAGTAATTTCTGGCGGCGTAACTTCTGGTGTAGCTGATTCCTCAATTTGGGGAGTCTCAGCAACAGGTTCAGTAATTTCTGGCGGTGTAACTTCTGGTGTAGCTGATTCCTCAATTTGGGGAGTCTCAGCAACAGATTCAGTAATTTCTGGCGGCGTAACTTCTGGTGTGGCTGATTCCTCAATTTGGGGAATCTCAACAACAGGTTCAGTGATTTCTGGCGGCGCGATCTCAGGTGTAGCTGATTCCTCTACCTGCGAAACCTCCGCAGCGGTTTCTACCTCAAGTGGTTCCGTAACTGCTGGGGGCGAGACTTCTGCGGTTTCAGCCAGTCCTTTTTGCTGCTGAATATTTTTATAGGCGGCTTTAGCCCAACTTAGGTAGTCTTCAGCAACGGCTTCAGGCTGTTCTTCCTCTGGAGGCGTTGATTCCGTAGAATCAGTTTCCGGTTCAGCGGATTTAGCCTCGTCGTTTTGGGAGTCGTCGGGGCGATCGCTATACTGGCGGCGAAACCAATTAAAAACCATAGTGAAAGGGGGAATGATGAGGGATAAAATATAAAGACACGCTTTACACTTCACACTTTACCCTTATCATTACCAATTACCAATTCCTAATTACCGATCGCCTCCAGCTATTCTAAGCTAAGCTCGATTCTGGCTTAATTTTCTCCACAGCCCGCCGCAGCACTCCATTAATGAACCGGTATCCCTCATCACCGCTGTAGCGTTTAGCCAATTCTATAGCTTCGTTAATCCCTACCTGTTCGGGAAGGTCGAGAAACATGATTTCAGCCACAGCGATCCGCATGATATCTCTGTCAATTCGAGGTAAGCGATCTATTTGCCAATCTACCAGCGCCGCACTCAGCAATTCATCAATTGCAGGGCGGTTAGCGCTTACTGTACCCAGGATCTTTAAGGCATAGATGCGAACATCCTCTTGGTTGGCTAGATGGATTGTTTCTGGCAATTCTAGGGCTATACCTAAGCGATTAATGGCCGTTTGGGTCAGTTCTATGGCTTCGTGTACCATTGTCCTGGCAGTCTGCAAGTCAGGGGCACGGATTTCACTGGCCAGGAGGCGATCGCTACCCCGTTGCACTTCGGCGGCGGCTGTTTCGATCGCATCTTGGACTTCCCCCGCCAGGGTGCGGACAGCCGCTAATACCACATCTTGTAATTGTTGCGCTTCTAAGCGTTCTGGATTTGCGGGTAGTTGGCTAATACCAAGAAGTGCCACTTCACGCGCCGTTTCGCGGGCTTTTTTCATATTAGTTAGTGGTTAGTTGTTAGTGGTTAGTGGTTATTTGTTGGTTGTTGGTTGTTAGTAAAACAGGACTTACGCACCCTTACGGTGTCTACCAAATCTGGCTTAATATCCTCTTTAATTCTTTAAGTCCGCGTAGGCGGACTTTGTTTGTGTAGACGCGATTTCAATCGCCGAGAAATAAACCATCACCAAAGTTTTGAGTACAGTTAACAGTTAACAGTTAACAGTTAACAGTTAACTGTTAACTGTTAACAATCTTCTTCTACAGGAACAGGTTGTAACCTACTTTCAGAAAGTAAGGGTTCTAGCTTTTTGCCTGGGATATTTGCTAATGGTACAGGAATAGAGACAGTAGGATTAACAATACCGCCAGATATTATTACCTTAAAAGCATCTTCAACAGACATAGAGAGAGTAATCACTTCATTTTCTGGGACGATCGCGTACCAGCCAGTAGTAGGATTGGGTGTAGTAGGGACGAAAATACTAATCATAGTGCCTTGTAGGTGAGACTCAATCTCGGCGCTTACCGTATTCGTGACAAAACCCAAGGCCCAAATCCCTCGTCGAGGATACTCTACCAATATTACGCGGCGAAATTTATCATTAGACTTGAGGATAGTTTCTAGAAGCTGCTTGAGGGTTTTGTAAACCGAGCCGGCTAGAGGTATCGCCTGTAATAGCCTTTCACCAAAATCTAGCAGCCATCGCCCCGCAATATTGCGAGCCATCAAACCGATTAGTAAGATGCTCAGCAGGGGGACAGCAAGACCTACCAAGAAATTCAGTAGATTTACTAACAGTGGGTGGAGTCCGTCAAAGGGATTGATCTGGTTGGGAACTTTGGTAAGAAAATTAATGACCCAACTAGCAATAGTAATCGTCAGCCAAATTGTGGTAGCTAAGGGGATCACTACCAACAGACCTGCAATCAGGTCATTTTTTAAGTCCTGCTTGAAGCGTTGGAACATGGTAGTCTACTGTCCTTAATAACTGGCTCAGGGAACAAGTCAAATGTGAGAGGGTTTAGACTAGGCTGGTTTTGAGGATAGTAGCTGTTTTATTGTCTGCTATCCGGCAAGATTGCGCCTTGGTCTCAGGGAAGAGTTCGCGATGGCTACGCCGGCCGCAGGCATCGCGCATCTTCTGTGTACCTGCTTGAGGTTTTTCTGACAATCAGGCACAGGGATTGGGTGAATCCGTAAGCTCTGATTCTAAGAATTATGCCAGTCAAATGTATATTTTAAGACAATTTTAATTAGGAGGTGACTTCTAACCTCTGAAGACATATATGATTAGGACTAAAGCCCCGGACAATCAGTAGGGTGCGTAACTAAGCCCAAACTCTGAGCCTATCAATCTCTAAAAAAAGCCTAACGCACCCACAAGTTGATTTAACTGTGACAGTTGCGTAAATCTATATAAGTTAGAGTCGATCGCGGCACTGCTAACAGTCGAGGTATCAGATGGAAATTGGTGTTCCCAAGGAAATCAAGGATCAAGAATTTCGTGTCGGGCTCAGTCCCATGAGCGTTCGGGTATGTTGCGATCGCGGCCATGCAGTCTTTGTGGAGAGTGGTGCTGGTATTGGTGCTGGTTTTACAGATGCCGACTATATTCAAGCTGGGGCGAAGATTGTATCAAACTCTCAGGATGCCTGGAATCGAGAATTGGTGGTAAAGGTTAAAGAACCTTTACCTGTGGAATACCCGCTGATGCAAAAAGGGCAGTTGCTCTTTACATACTTGCATTTGGCGGCGCATCGCCAGCTAACTGAATATTTAATCGCTTCGGGAGTGCAGGCGATCGCTTACGAAACTGTCGAGCTCCCAGATCAAAAATTGCCCCTATTAACCCCGATGAGTATCATTGCAGGCCGCTTGTCTGTGCAGTTCGGAGCTCGGTTTCTCGAACGCCAGCAAGGGGGGCGAGGCGTGCTTTTAGGGGGTGTCCCTGGAGTTAAACCGGGTAAAGTGGTAATTCTCGGTGGCGGTATCGTCGGTACGGAAGCCGCTAGAATTGCCGTAGGTTTGGGCGCTCAGGTACAGATTTTAGATGTAAATTTGGAGCGTTTGGCTTATCTGGAGACTATCTTCGGTTCTAGAGTGGAATACCTCTACAGCAGTTCATCTCAAATTGAGGCTGTTGTTCCTGATGCTGATTTGCTCATTGGTGCGGTATTAGTTTTGGGCCGTCGAGCTCCGATTCTAGTATCTCGCTCTTTGGTCAGCAAGATGCACCCTGGTTCGGTGATTGTCGATGTGGCTGTTGACCAAGGGGGTTGTGTGGAAACTCTGCGAGCGACTTCTCACACTAATCCTACTTACATTGAGGAAGGTGTTGTCCATTATGGTGTCCCGAATATGCCGGGGGCAGTTCCTTGGACGGCTACTCAAGCACTGAATAATAGCACTTTGCCTTATGTTGTCCAACTTGCCAATCGCGGTATTAAAGCTCTCGAAGGTAACTCTGCTTTAGCAAAGGGTTTGAATGTTCAGAATGGTCGTTTGGTGCATCCTGCGGTGCGGGAGGTGTTTCCTGATTTGGCAGATTAGGTTTGAAAAAAGATCGCGATCGGGACTTACACACCCAACCAAAGAAACCGGGTTTTTTGACGAAAATACTTCGTTTTTACCCACATACGAACTCAAAAACCCGGTTTCTGGGCCCAATCATTTAATCGTGTCTGAAAACGACTTTAGCTATTAGTCAGGGGTTTTAACCCCTGACAGGTTCTCAGTTTAAAAATACGCCGCCTTCTGCTTGAACGTTCAGCGATTTTGTATCAACGCTTAAATCAGTTGTAGCGCTAAAACTGACTTGCAAGAATCCGGGTGTCGCGGTTGCTTGAGGACGTACCATTAATAATCCCCCGTCTTCGCGCTGGTAAGTGATAGTGACGGGAGTTTTTAGACCTTTAAGCTGAATTTCTGACTGTTCCCCTAGTGTTCGCGGTTGCGTGTCCCCTACTACTTGATAACTAATTAAAGCATTTGTCGTATTCACCAGTTTGATTGTGACTACGCCTTCTGAGGGTTCTACTCTGGCGCTAGGTAGGGGGAATCGCGCAGGGGCCGCCATTGTCTGCGCGGGTGTCTGTGGGGTGGCCTGTGGTGCGGCTGGGGTGGCATTGGGTTGGGTGGTTGCAGGTTGGGCCTTTGCTGGTTCCTGACTCGCGGGTTCTGTGGTAGCAGGCGCGGCTGCCGGTTTCCCTTGAGGTGGAGGCCCACCTGCGAAGGCAATTGTACTTAGACTGACAAGCAGGCTAGCACTGAGGACTCCTAGCCAACTGAGGTTTGTTTTGAGTGGGTTATTGTGTGAAATCATCAATATATCTCCTATAATCTGTGAGGAAAGTTATGAGCCTAATCGTTATACAGTGTGAGGTATTGCCAGCGTGTTTTACTAGAACAAAGGTTTTTGTTGCTGAATGTGAGTTTGACGAAAATGGTTACAACCATGATTCTTTCGTTGAACAGCCTCGAAATGACATAGGCTAAATCAATGCTTTTAGCCGTCATCGAACTCAGATTGCTAAGCAACATCCTCTTGGATCGTAAAACTTGGGCTTTTTAGAGCATCAATAGGAAGTCAACTCAAATATTAGAGCATGAAAGTATCAAAATTACCTCCTTTCTCTGGTAAGATATTTTACTCTTGCTCGGCAAGTTTTAGTTGCGATCGCCCCTCCTAGAAAATTAAAAATTAAAAATCAAAAATTAAAAATTGAATGCCAGAAAATTGAATACTAGAAAATTGTTTTATTAGTTTGGTAATGATGCCAATCTTTTTTAACGGGATTCTTCGGCTCTGTATGCAGGTAAGATAACTGTAACGATCGTACCTCTGTTGAGTTCGCTTTCAATGCGAATGTCGCCGTGATGATTTTTTACAATTCCTTGAGCGATCGCTAATCCCAATCCTGACCCCGCAGCGGTACGATGAGTACGAGCTGGATCTGCACGATAGAAGCGATCGAACAAATGAGGTATCGCTTCTGGTGGAATCCCAATACCAGTATCTTTAATTTTAACCTGTAAAGCCCTGTTGAGAGCTGAGGGCTTCTTGCCTTTGGCTGGAAGTTGCAATTCAATGTCAACTTTACCGCCAGAGGGGGTGTAATGCAGTGCGTTACTGATAAGATTTGTGAACAAACGAGCTAATTGATCCCAGTCACCACAGAGCGTAAAATCATCCTCAGATGTGTCCAGATCGACTATTTCCAGTGAGAGGTTGATACCTGCTGCGATCGCGATCGCCTTTTGTTCTGCGATCGCCTCCATTAACAAAGCATCTAAGGGAACAGGAAGCAATTGCGGCTGTACTATACCGCTATCTTGTCTAGCTAAGAATAGCAAATCATCAACCAATTTTCCCAACCTCCGAGTCAGCCTTTCTATAAGTAGTAGCTGTTGTTGCTGTTGAGGTTCGATATCTGGTTCTGCTAAAGCTACTTGTACATTAGTTTGAATAGTTGCGATCGGATTTCTCAGTTCGTGAGAAGCATCAGCAGTAAATTGTTTAAGATGTTGATAAGACTCTCGCACCGGTTCCATCGCCAACCCCGATAATAACCAGCCAATAGCAGCAACAGAGATCACCATTAAACCAGTACCCAGGCTTAAATCTAGCATCAATTGACGAATAGGTTTAGTAACTTCAAACCAGGGATGGCTAACCCGCAAATATCCTAACACTTGGCGACCAACTTCTACGCGGTCTGTCACCTGTCTGAGGATGTAAGATGAATCATTTGTTTTTTTATAGACTGTCTCACCAGTACGGTTAGGATTGAGGCGAATATCCAGAGGTTCAGCGAGAGTAGACCAGAGTAATTCCCCTGTAGGACTAAACCATTCTAGATCGATATGGTCGTCTTCTACGTCAACATCATTATCTCGAAAGCTATCAAAAACATTAACTTGAAATTGGCCATTGAGAACTACGGGAGACATTGCGGGGGGAGTTTCTACGGGTTCGATAACGAGGGATCTTTCTACTACTTCTACTACGTGGTTGAGGGTGTCGTCGATGCGTTCAATTAAGGTAGTACGAACGTAGATATAGAAACCTGTAGCAAATAGTAATAAGAGGACGGCGGTAACGGCGGTATACCAAATAGCGAGGCGACGACGAGTAGCTTGAAACATAACACCTGGTAAGTAGAAGG
>NZ_CACA01000328.1:0-12135 GCF_000180455.1 Kamptonema sp. PCC 6506 | reverse complement strand
AAAAATTCTCCCCCATCTCCCTCTCCCCCTCTTTCCCTAGTCCCTAGCCCCTAGCCCCTAGCCCCTTCTTCTGCTCCCCCTCTCCCCCTCTTTCCCTAGTCCCTAGCCCCTAGCCCCTAGCCCCTTCTTCTTGGTTTTGACATTGGTTTTGATTTCACTTGTGTAGGGGAATCAGCAAAGTGTACGAGGGGGATATCTATTTCCTCAATCCGATCGGGGAACTCAACTGCAATGTCAGCACCATTAACGATCGCTCCTAACAGTCGCGGCCCTACTTTGTTTAGCTCTTCATCAAATTCTGTTAACCGATCGCTTACTTCAGTCAATGTTTCAGAATTAGTATGACCTTGCCTTGTTACTAAAACTATGCCATCAGTATATGGTTCCAAGGTCAGGGCATCGCTGTATTCATTTAAAGGGGGGGAGTCGATAACTATAAAATCAAAGCGGTGGCGAACTTCTGTAAGTAGCCGCCGGATTTCGCTGGATTCCAGTACAGCAGCGGCTTGTCGCAGAGGCCCGGGACTGGGTATGACAAATAGGTTCTCAACGGCTGGGACAAGCCGAATGCACTCGCAGAGATCGCCGTAGTAACGTAGGGGTTCAATAGAACTAGCGGGATCGGGAGCGACTTTCAAAAATTGAACCCAAGAGGGCGATCGCAAATCTGCTTCGATTAACAAAGTCCGCTTACTAGCACGAGCCGAGGCGATCGCTAAATTGTAAGCGCTAAAAGTCTTGCCTTCAAGAGCAGTAGCAGAAGTTAGTATTACCAGCTTCGGAGGTTTTTCTCCAACGCGGCGTAGATTGCTGCGAAGTTTCTCGTAAAATTCTAGATAAGGAGAATTAGCTTCCAGGGCGATCGGCATATCATCTCTACTGGAGTCAAGGGCGATCGCAAAAGGCAAAATTCCCAATACTTCCACATCCCCTTCTTCCAAAGCCGAGCGAATTTCCTCCCAAGTGTAGAACTTCCCACCCAGCATTCCCAGTAAAAAGATGACTCCGCCCCCTAGTAATATCCCAGCAAATCCCCCCACTGCCAAGATTGCAGACCGACTTTTAGGAGTCAATTTGAGATTCTCAGCTTTTCCAAACTGAGAAATTCTCAAAGAACCTGTTGTCTCCACGATCGCCGCCTGAGCATCCACCCGGGCAGATTGCATCTTATCGTAGAGAGTCTTCTTCAGGTTTACTTCCTGTGCGATGCGCGTCTGTTCTAACTGTTTATTGGGAAGCGTCGCGTGTTCCCGCCGCAGTTGTTGTTCCGTTTTCGCAATACCAACAAGTTGCTGTTGCAGCATCTCCCGCTGAGTTTGCAAATTAATCAAAGTTTTAGCTAATTCTTGTCTGGCGGGATCTAAAGCAGAGTCTACTCGAATCTTCGCCGCACTTAAGGGTGCTGCTACTCCGTCACCTCCAAGTACCTCAGCCGCTCGCTGCTGTAACTGTTGATCCAGTGCTTGTTTGGTGTTAGTTAACTCGACTACTTTCGGGTGTTCGTCCTGAAAATCCAGGCGCAGCACTTGTAACTGAGACTCAATATCGAAAAGTTGCGATCGCAGTTGAGCAATAATTGGGTCAGCAGCCAGAGCTTGAGCCACGTAAGCTTGATCTGCATTCAATCCCAATCGCCCTTCCAGGCTGTTAATTTGAGCATTAACGCCGTCCAACTGAAATCGAATCGTCCGCTGTTGCTGTTGCGCTGAGGCGATCGCTTGAGGCAAAGCAGCAGTCTGAAATGCCAAAATAGATGCTCCCTCTCGTCTCTCGTAGAGTTGAAGTTTTTCTTCAGCAGCTCTGAGATCCTGAATTACCTGTGGTAAACGGTTGTTAATCTGGACGATCGTCTCTCGCAGTATAGAAGTATTAATTAACTGGCTTTGTTTAACCATTTCCTTCATTACTGTATCTACAATTTTTTCTGCTCTCTTAGGATCTTTATTCTTGTAAGAGACTTCAATTCCCGCACCTTGGTCGTTTGATTTCGGCATCTTTATTGACACATTTTTTGTCATCTTTTCTGGCGAAACCTCTACTTCTTTCGCTGCTGCTTCGATTACCTTTTTGTCCAGCAGCATTTCTTTTGTTACTTCCTGCCCCTGCTTTTGAATATCAGTAGCAGTGCTTGAAAAGATCACAGGAGGACGGTGGTAGCTAAGAATACCTGTAGCAGTGTAATTAGGAGCTGTTTCTGGACGAGTTGCTACTAACCCTGACACGCCCACTGCTGCTGCAAAAGTGACTAATCCGACCCATTTGTATTGCTTGAAAGCAATTAGATAACGCTTAACTATTACTGGAGCCATAGGAATTGGTAATTGGTAATTGGTAATTGTTAGTTGTTAGTTGTTAGTTGTTAGTTGTTAGTTGTTAGTTGGTAATTGGTAATTGGTAATTGGCATATTCAGGACTTACGCTCATGGCCCTAGAAACCGGGTTTTTGAGAGAATCTGGGTAACAGCGAAGTATTTTCGTCAAAAAACCCGGTTTCTGTGGTTGGGTGCGTAAGTCCTGATATTGCTCCCCCGCTCCCCCGCTCCCCCGCTCCCCCTCTTTCCCTAGCCCCTAGCCCCTAGCCCCTAGCCCCTTCTTCATTTATCGTCCAGAACCACCACTTGAATTTGGCCCGAAGAGATTTTGTGCTCCTTCTCGCAACTGCTCGAAGAAAAGAACGAATCCCAAAATATCGCGGAATGGTCGAGTAGCAGTATTGATAACATAGCTAATTCTCTCTACCAAATTGCGACCAATGACAATCACATCGTTATCTTCCAGTAAAGGATTCTGAGAAACATCGCCCTCTAAAGCAGCCTTAGCATCTAGTTTTTGGCTAATGGCTATACCTTGCTCTCGATCGAAGCGAAATAGGGCGATTTTTCGGAGGTCAGCAGCATTGAGAGGCACGCCATTGAGAGCATCTAAAAATCTACTACCATTTTGTACATAGAATGAAGTTAGCCCACCACTAGCGTAGCTCAAAACTCGAACATAAATCTGGGGCTTAATCAGAGTTGACTTAGCAACTAAAGCGCGGTTGTAATCTTGCTCTTTACCTGCTTCTAGTTCTGGAACAACGATCGCATCTCCATTTTGCAAAGGGAAATCGAACAGTTCTGTAGCATTTACTAAGGGAGTGTACAAATCAATTGGTTCTTCCACTGTCGAACCATCAACTAATGTCCGCCGCACTCGCACTTCCCGCAAGTCAGCTTTCAAAGTTGCGCCTCCCGCAGCGACTAAAGCACCAGAAATCCGCCCCGAACCAGCAGGTAAAGTATAAAAACCAGGCTTACTCACCTCTCCCGCAATTGTGACTTGTACGGGCCCCTGGGCCGCCGCCAAGCTGTATCTGGCAGCCACATCGCGGTCGGACTTGCGATCGGCTGTGACTTGTTGGTAAGGCACGATAATGGCATCTCCGTCTTCTAGACGCAAATCGGGCGGCGCGATACCAGTTTGCAGGGGGGTTAGTAGGTCGATTTTCTGTTCGGCGATCGCACCGTTAGCTAAAGTGCGGCGTACCAGTACCCCTCGCAAGTCAGCAGTGGAAGTAGTACCGGATGCTGCGAAAAGGGCCGCAGAGATTTGAGGAGTTGGTAGGGGATAAAAACCAGGCCTGGCGACTTGACCTGTGACTGTGACGGTTACGGGACGCTGAATTATCAGGGAGACAGCAACATTGGGATTTTTGATAAATCTGTTGAGGCGATCGCGGATAACTTGCTGTGCTTGTTCGACAGTGAGGCCCCGCAAATTCACTTTGCTGAGCACAGCGAACAACTGCGCTGCGCTTGACACGCGGAGCACAGCGAACAATAACAATTACCAATTACCAATTACCAATTATCATTAGCGATTAGCGATTAGCGATTACCAATTACCAATTACCTAATTTACATCTATGCAGCTTAAACCTCCAGCTTTTTTGCTAAAAATAGCATTTTCTCGGTAGTCTACAGGGCAGTCAATCACAGCAGAGTAAATCTTGGGCAAGGGCTTCTTTGAGTATAGGAATTAAATCACTTGCAGCTTCAACTCGATAGCGCTTTACAAACCCATACTTTCGGCAAACTTCAGCACAAATCTGGATTGCCGATAGCTTGATCGATAAGACTGACTTGCCAAACGTAATCTTCTTGCTTCCACTCAATCAAGCCATAACCGCCATCATTAAAGATGAGAGTAACAAAATTAGTACCTACTCGCAGCGCAGTTTCTAACTCTTGGCAATTCATGCATACAAACCGCCGTCACCGCTTAGCCGCTGACTACTTTCCTGTCGGGATAAACAAGTTTCAGCTGCGATCGCGCCTGAGAATCGCAATTCCCATCGCCGCAAACCCATTAGAAATTAAACAGGTATTGGGGCTGATCGCAGTGGTAGTGACGGGCCATCCACATTTTATGAGCGCCCACATCTTGAGATCAATCTTGAATATCATCCTGAGGCCCATCACTCTGCTTCGATAGAGTCGCTAAGACTATTTTTGTGGGGCTTAATAGGAAAACCATCATCTGATTAGTTTCATGAGCGCATCGTAGATCGAGCGCGCAATATCGGCTGCGTAATTGTACGGCAAATGGTTGGACTGGTTTTCCCTTGCGATCTGTCCGCCGTAAAATTTCATTCAAAGATGTCAGAAATATCGCGGCTAAAACTTCTACAATAGGAATATAGCTGCTGTCAATTTCTGCTGGATCAACGCCAATGTGGATAATAGGACATGGTGCCTTGAGGATTCCATTTCTTGGGCGAATACTCAATTACACGTCATAGCCAATGGCAATCACTAGGCAGTGCGGTATTATCAAAAGCGCATGCTAATGCTGTAGTCCCTGCTTCTGTATAACCCGCCGCACCGATAAGGGCTACTACGGATGAGTATAAGGAATCATTCCTTTGGCTGCCAAGGCGGGGTAAAGAGTATTAGCAACGGGGACATTCCTAAAATAGTAGTTGGCAAATTCCGTTAAAGCCGCACTTGCATTAAGGCACGAATTGCTCCATTGCCAACTAAAATTCAGGGGATTAATCAAGCTTTAGATATGGTAGACTCCTTGGTATCTGCGATCGCTCTGAAAGCCACCATAGGTTTTTTCCCGATCGTCTTTGTTAAGCGGAATACCCTCAACCTCCATTGCCGCAATATTTTCTGGCACATCTATGTGAACTGCTCCTGGTTTTTCGCTCTGAGCAATTTTAAATGCTTTGCGGACAATTTCGGGAGTAATACTAGGGCGCACAATTTGAGCATTCCATTTAGTAACTGGAGCAAACATTGCGACCAAATCTAAATATTGATGAGATTGTGTGTGCATCCTGTCTGTCCCGACTTGTCCCGTAATTGCTACTAGGGGAGCACCGTCTAAGTCAGCATCAGCAACGCCAGTGATTAAATTGGTTGCACCTGGCCCCAAGGTAGATAAACAAACGCCGGCTTTTCCTGTCAAACGTCCGTAAACATCAGCCATGAAAGCTGCGCCTTGTTCGTGGCGAGTGGTGATAAACTTAATTGAAGAATTTCTCAAGGCTTCTAAAACTTCGAGATTTTCTTCACCAGGGAGTCCGAATACGTATTCTACGCCTTCATTTTCCAGACATTTCACTAATAATTGAGCTGTATTCATTTCCGTTTTTCTCCTCTGTAAATTGGGATTTATTCGCCTAAAACAACTGGAATTTGGGGGAGTTTTTGGACAACTTTAGATGCTGACAAAATCTCAAATCGCACGATTTCACCATCATAGCCAAGGTCTAAAATTACACCTGGGTAAACTTCATCACTTTCTTTAATCCGACTTTCTCGCATTGTAATTGTCAGTGAATCTGTTTCGGGATCGTAAGCTACTTTCATAACTAAAGTCCTCTCAAGTATCTGTGAATCTGCGAAGTTTTGTACAGCGTACAAACTACTATCTCTGTTGAAGTTTCTTCTACTACAATTCGCATTAGCATTTCCTACTGTAAATTTGTATCAAAGTACCGCTTCATAAAGATTTGTCGTGCAGATTGATTGCTATTAACGATAAATTCAGGCGTTTGCAGTGTTAGATCAGCTTCTTGTCGGCTAATTTCACGAGTTGCGAGGTTTTGCAGCGCGTGAACTGTCCACCTAATAGGTTTCACCTATCCTCCCGATTATTTCAATTTATTTCACCCACACTGTTTTAATGTTAACAAATTCGTGAATTCCTTGGACGCTCAATTCGCGACCGTAACCGGAACGTTTAATCCCACCAAATGGCAATCTGAGGTCAGATTTGACTAAACCGTTAATAAATACCGATCCGGCTTCTAGTTCGGAAATAAAGCGATCGCTTTCTGTTTTTTCCGCCGTCCAAGCTGATGCTCCTAAACCGAAAGATGTGCTATTTGCTAACTCAATAGCTTCGTCAATTCCAGATACCCGGAATACTAAAGCTACTGGGCCGAAAAATTCCTCAAGGCGGGCGGGAGAATCCGCAGGAATTTCTGCTAAAATGGTAGGCTGATAGAAATTTCCTGGTTGCTCAGATAAAGCGCGACCACCAGTCAAGAGTTTGGCTCCCGACTGAATGCAAGCTTGTACTTGAGTGTCTAATTCTTGGAGAATATTTGGGGTTGCTAAAGGGCCAATATCTGTGTCTGGAAGCATGGGATCGCCAATTTTTAAAGCCTCCATTTTGGCGACAAAATGTTTGAGAAATTCGTCGGCGATCGCGTCTGCCAAAATAAAGCGTTTTGCGGCAATACAAGACTGACCGTTATTGATCGTCCTGGCGGTGACAGCAGTTGACGCGGCAGCGGCGATATCGGCACTCGGCATTACAATATACGGGTCACTTCCCCCCAATTCCAGCACTGTTTTCTTCAAACTTTTTCCCGCCGCTGCTGCTAAACTTGCACCCGCTGGTTCGCTTCCTGTCAGGGTTGCTGCTTTAACGCGATCGTCAGTAACAATATTTGCTACTTTATCGGCACCAACTAGCAAGGTTTGAAACACTCCGGGGGGAAAACCCGCTTCTGTAAAGATTTCTTCGATAGTTAAGGCGCACTGTGGTACGTTAGAAGCGTGTTTGAGTAAGCCAACATTGCCGGCCATGAGTGCGGGTGCAGCAAAGCGGAAAACCTGCCAAAATGGGAAGTTCCAAGGCATGACGGCCAAAATGGGGCCGAGGGGTTGGTAGCGGACAAAACTTTGGCTAGCGTCGGTTTTTGCTGGTGCGTCGGCGAGAAATTGGGGCGCATTTTCAGCGTAATAACGACAACCTAAAGCCGATTTTTCGACTTCTGCGATCGCAGATTTTAAAGTTTTACCCATTTCCAGGGTCATAATTTTGGCAAATTTTTCGCGATCGCGTTCCAAAATATCCGCAGTTGCCTGCATCCACTTCGCTTTTTGTTCAAATGGCAGGCGGCGGTATTTGCTAAATGCCTGCTGTGCTAATTCCAGCTTAGCTTCAATTTCTGCATCCGAGTCGGGTGCATAAGTTTTGAGTGTTTCCCCCGTTGTGGGGTTAATTGTCGCAATAGCCATTGCTTCATCTCCTTTGCAAAAAAGATGCAAAAACCCCCTCTAAGCTTTGATTTAGGCGGGGGTGGTACTTGAGTAAATCTAAGATTTTCATTTGCGGCTGGTGCCGTATCTTCCTCAATGCGATCGAGCTTAAAGCTCTCAAACTTTAATTATATCTTGTTTAGAAGCGATCGCCAGCATTTTTTATTTTTTCTGAGGGTCAGTGCGATCGGACAACAGATTCCCAGACCCTTTAATAATGGCGATTGAAATCGCTACTACACGCACAAAGTCCGCCTACGCGGACTAAAGAATAAAGGGTTATTTAAGTCGGATTTGGTATAAGAGATGCCTCAACATCTATTAGTCCGCGTAGGCGGACTTTGTTTGTGTAGCTGCGGTTTCAACCGCCGGACTTTATTTTTGTAACTCAAGCCGATGTTTGCTCAAAATAATTCTGACCATAAGATTGATAATAATACCTGCTTCCCTTATCCCCATTCGCCACCATTCCCAACAAGGGAATCCCCGCCATTTTCAAATCTTCTAAGGCCAAAAGTAAGGCCTCTCGCTCAGTTTGATTCAATCCCACCACCAACATTAACCCATTAGTATGAGCACCCAACAAATTCGCATCCGCTAAACCCAAAAGCGGCGGAGTATCGTAAATAATCAAGTCGAATTTACTTGACAAATTCTCCATTAAATGTTGCATTTTCCGAGACGAAAGCAACTTAGTGGGATCGGGGAAAAATGGGCCAGAGGTTAACACAAATAAATTATCCTCTCTTGGCGATTGTACCATCACCTCCTCTACCTCCAAATCCTCAGTAATTACACTACTTAAACCCTTCCAATTTGGCAAGCATAACATTTCATGCACCTGCGGCCGCCGTAAATCAGCATCTACCAATAACACCCGCTGACCCATCGCCGCCGCCGCCATTGCCAGATTTACCGCTACAGTAGACTTACCATCTGCAACTTGACAAGATGTAATTGCACAAGACCGAATGGGACTGTCAACATTCAACAACCGAATATTAGCATTCAACGATCTAAAAGCTTCCTGAAACGCATTTGTAGGAGTAGGCGGATTTTCCAAATCAATCGCCGCAGTCTCAGCAGAAGGAAGCCGCAAAACTTTATCGCTAACAGGAATTACCCCTAACAAAGGCAATTGTAAAGTATATTTAGCTTCTTCCGGCGTGTGGAAAACCTTATGTTGAAACCGTTCCGCCAACTGCGCTAAAAGCATCCCCAAAAGCAATCCTGCAACTCCGCCTACAGCCAAATTTAAAGGCATATTGGGAGAAACTGGTATCAACTCCCCATTTTGATAACGAGGAATTTCTGGCTTAGCAATCACATCCCAAGCCACATCTTTCACACCCACAGCTTCAAGTTGTAAAGCTTGTTGTTTGGCTAATAAACCATTGAGCGTATTATTACTGGTTTCTAAATCCCGCTGCAAATCAGCATAGCGGCGAAGCACCACAGGAAATACTTGCGCGTATTGACTTAACTGTTTTTCCGCTTGTTCGAGAACCTGATTGCGTACTCCTAATACCTGAATTTGATTAGCAGTATTCACCAATTCCTCGATTAATTTCATCCGCACAGAATCCTGAAAAGCCAAAACTTGTGGATTAACTTTACCTAAGTCAGTACCCAAAACTCGCTCAGCTTCTTGTCGTAACAAAGGTAGCAAATTTTTGCGCTGCTCTAACATCGATTGCATTTGCGGACTTTCTTGAGTATAAGTAGCTAAATTAATCGCAATATTTGCTTCTAATTGTTGCAATTGAGTCAGTAAAGCTTGATAGCGAGGTGCTTGGGTAAGTGCAGATGCCATTAATGCTTGTCTTTGATCTAATCCTAGCTGTGCTTCCAGGTTCTTGTAGAGTAATTCCTGTTGATTTTTCTGCGTTTGAGTGTCCAACCTCTGAGTTTGAAGTTGACTCATTTGCTGAGCAAGTTGTTGAGTTTGGATTTGAGGATCGATAAAATTATATTATAGCTGAAACTTACCTTCATATTCATTTGTTTGGGTTAAAGTCCAGCTAAAAGCTGCCGTAGTTAGTGCTGCTGTCACTCCCACAATTAAAATAGCTCTGCGTCGAAAGACATCCCAGATACTCGTCTGTTCTATTTCAGTTTTATCTTGCTGTTTGTAAAACTCGTCTGGATAAAGGACGGAATTTAATTTTGGCTGTGCTGCTTGTGTTTTCTTAGAATTAATTACTATTAATTGTGAATTTGGTTCTGGCTTCATTTTGCACCTACAACTTTTTAAGGGGATTTTAGATTGTTAGTCAGATTGTTGGTTAGTCTTGCAATAGTTCGCGGTTTTGAGCTTTGGAATTTGACTGAGATTAGTAAATTAAATTTTATTTTTGGCTCATCGAAATAAATCGAAAACTCTGAGAATTCCTAAAAATGGACTAAAAGGAGCTATAGTTCCCCCTACTCTATCTGAGAATGCCGCACGACCGGAGCGTTTTACCATAATTACGTCATTACTACGAAGCAAAGGATTAGTTTCTTCATTCACCGCCGCCTCAAAATTAATAGAGATAGTCCGCCGGGAAACAGTACCGTTGGGATTCAATCTAATTAATTCTACTGAACTCATATCGGCTCGTGCTTTATTAAATCCTCCGGCTGCTAATAAGGCTTGATTTAAAGAAGTGCTCGGCGGGACAGCAATAGCTCCTGGTCTGATCGCTTCCCCAACTATGCTAATATTAATTGTATCTGGAGAGAAGCTAGAATTTCCCACTTCTGCATTTTCAATGGAGTTTGTATTATCTGCTTTCGGGACGATAATAGTATCTCCTTGTTGCAGCATTACGTCTTGGGTTATATCTCCCGCCTGTAATAGTTCCCAAAGATTAACACTAATCGTTTGTTCCGTGCCGGCGCGGGTGATGCGGCGAACTTGAATCTGGCGAATGTCGGCTTGTTGGGTAATGCCTCCTGCTAGTTTAATTGCTTTAGTAACAGTGCTTGGCCCGCTAGTGTCTGGTGGAGGTTCGTTTGAGCTGAGCAGTGTTTGATTTCCATTAGCCTCGATAGCTGTGATTTGATTAGTTTGAATATCTCTACCTAGAGTGTAAGTACCGGGACGGGCCACTTCACCGACTACTGCAATATTAATAGCTTCATTACTTTCTGAGGAAAAATTTGCATTTGCTAAAGTGCGGTTTTCCTCGCGGTTAATATCAGTGACAGTGGGGATATAAATAGCGTCTCCATCTCGTAAGGTAATATCACTACGTAAGTCACCACTCTGCAATAATTCCCAAAGGTTGACATTAATAATTTGTTCTGGCCCGCCGCGTTGAGGCCGACGGATTTTGATTTGGCGAACGTCGGCGGAGGGGGTAATACCGCCGGCCATTTTTAGGGCCCGCGTGACTGTTGGGAGTTGGGTTCCTACTTGCTCTGCGAAGCCACCGGGGCCAGATGAGGGGGATACTGTATAGGAACCGGGACGGTGAACTTCGCCGGCAATGGCGATTTGTAGAGGTCGCGGGGCCAGCAATTTCAGGGTAATTACCGGCCGTCTGAGGTATTTGCCATATCGCTGTTTAATCTCGTCAGCAGCTTGTTCTAAGGTCATGCCTTGAACGCCGAGGTTGCCAATTAAGGGGAGGCTGAGAGTACCGTCGGCAAGGATTTGGTGCTGACCGTTGGGGCCGCTGTATTCGGGGACGTTAAAAATGTCAATTTGAATGCGATCGCCTGCTCCTAAAGTGTATGCTTCAGAGGTTTGGATGGCTGACTGTACGGGAATGGGAAATGGTGCCGGTGCAGGAACGGGCAAAGGAGGGGGGGGTGGTGGCAACTGGGCTACACTAGGAGAAGATGCGGTCGCTGCCATCAGAGTTGATGCTGTTAAACTTTTGACGATATTAATTATTTGATTAGTTATCATCGCGATCGCCTTTAGCTTTTAGCCTCATTTTGCCCTTCAAACTCAAATGTAACCTAACTCCTCTAGTTTGGTAAGAATTTTAAGAACACTTTCATCTATACTTTCCTCTGCTGTAGAGCAAATTATCTCAGGGTTGAGGGGTTCTTCGTAAGGGTCATCAATGCCAGTAAATCCCTTAATTTCGCCTGCTCTCGCCTTAGCGTACAACCCTTTTACATCTCGCGCTTCGCAGGTTTCCAGAGAAGCTTTTACATATACTTCAACAAAGTTAGGTTCCATTACGCGAATCTCGTCGCGTACCACTCTGTAAGGACTAATGGCTGCGGTAATTGCCACAACTCCATTGCGCGACAAAAGATGAGCTACGAATCCAATTCGGCGAATATTAGTATCGCGGTCTTCTCTGCTAAAACCTAATCCTTTTGACAGATGCGTTCTGACAACATCGCCATCCAATATTTCTACTTTACAACCTCTGGCTTTTAGTTCTGGTTCTACAGCTTTACTAATTGTTGTTTTTCCTGAACCGCTGAGTCCAGTAAACCACAAGATGAAACCTTTTTTTGTCATTGTTATAAATAGGAGCTAGGGGCTAGGGACTAGGGGCTAGGGAAGAAGGGAAGAAGGGGCTAGAGGCTAGGGGCTAGGGGCTAGGGAATAAGGGGCGATGCGTGCCTAAGTCCTAATTTTAGTAAC
>NZ_CACA01000329.1:0-53198 GCF_000180455.1 Kamptonema sp. PCC 6506 | reverse complement strand
TACCAATTACCAATTACCAATTACCAAATTAGAATATGGAAAGTATTAAAACTCTATGTCCCTATTGTGGTGTGGGCTGTGGTTTAGAGGTGTCGTCGCCAACAAAACCAGGTCAGAGTTGGAAGGTGAAAGGCGATCGCGAACATCCCTCTAGTATGGGTATGGTTTGCGTCAAGGGAGCAACAGTCACAGAATCTATTCAGCGCGATCGCCTGCTTTATCCGATGATGCGTGACTCCCTAGATGAACCTTTCCGCCGCGCTAGCTGGGATGAGGCTTTAAATGCAATTGTTAACCGCATTCAAACTGTACGCGCTACTAGCGGCCCAGATGCTCTTTGTATGTATGGTTCGGGTCAATTTGTGACTGAGGACTATTATGTTGCTCAGAAACTAATCAAAGGTTGTCTGGGAACTAATAATTTTGATGCCAATTCTCGGCTCTGTATGTCTTCAGCGGTTGCTGGTTATGTGCAGAGTTTTGGTGCTGATGGCCCGCCTTGTTGCTATGACGATCTAGAGTTAACTGATTGTGCTTTTATCATTGGTAGCAATACCGCAGAATGCCACCCAATTATTTTTAATCGACTGGCAAAATACCATAAGAAAAATGCCGATGTTAAAATGATTGTGGTCGATCCGAGGCGGACTCCTACCGCTGAAGCGGCGGATTTGCACTTAGCAATTAAACCGGGAACGGATATTGATTTGCTGAATGGGATTGCTTATATATTACTACAATGGGGTGATGTTCACGCTCCGTTTATTGATGAATGTACGACTAATTTTGCGGCTTTTACGGAGGTAATTAAATATTATCCACCGCAATTTGTAGCGGACAGATGCGGCATTTCTGTGGATGAATTGAAGACGGCGGCCCGCTATTGGCAAGAATCCAAGCGAATTTTATCGCTGTGGTCGATGGGGATGAATCAGTCTTCTGAGGGGACGGCGAAGGTGCGATCGCTAATTAATTTGCACTTGATGACTGGTCAAATTGGTAAGCCGGGATGCGGCCCTTTTTCTCTTACTGGCCAACCAAACGCGATGGGGGGACGGGAAGCGGGGGGATTATCTCACATATTACCGGGATATAGGTTTGTGAGAAGCGAGAAACATCGAGCCGAAGTTGAGGAGTTTTGGGGGTTGCCGGCGGGGAGTATTTCACCGATTCCGGGCCGCACGGCTTGGGATATGATGACGGGTTTAGAAACGGGGGAAGTTGAGTTTCTATGGATTGCAGCCACTAATCCGGCGGTGAGTATGCCAGATTTGGAGCGGACTAAGGCGGCTTTGAGGCGATCGCCTTTCACGGTGTATCAAGAGGCTTATTATCCAACGGAAACAGCACCTTTTGCTCACATACTGTTACCAGCGACGCAGTGGAGTGAGAAGACGGGAGTAATGACTAATTCCGAACGCCGAGTAACTTTGTGTCCTGCTTTCCAGCAACCGCAGGGAGAAGCTTTGCAGGATTGGCAGATTTTTGCTGAGGTGGGCCGTCGCTTGGGTTTTGGGGATCAGTTTACTTTCCAGACTTCCGCTGAGGTACATAGTGAGTTCGTGCAGTTGACGCGGGGGCAGCCTTGCGATATGTCTGGGATGAGTCACGATCGCCTACGTGCGGAAGGGCCAATGCAGTGGCCGCTTTCGGAGAAGGAAGAAGGAAGAAGGAAGAAGGAAGAAGGAAGAGGGGAGAAGGAAGAAGGGAAAGAAGATAGCGATCGCAAGTTGGCTGCAAGTGAGAGACTTTACACGGATTGGCGTTTTCATACGCCTGATGGGAAGGCGAGATTTGCAGCTTGTCATTCGCGAGGGTTGGCGGAACCACCCGATCCGAATTATCCTTTGGTGTTAACTACTGGCCGACTTTACGGACACTGGCACACATTGACGCGGACGGGTAGAACTGAGAAGATTAATCAAATGCACCCCGATCCGTTTATTGAGATTCATCCCAGGGATGCGGAGGAATTGGGGATTGAGAATGGGGTGATGGTGGAAGTGCGATCGCGCCGAGGAGTTTGTCGGTTTCCTGCTAAGATTACGAAAGCGATCGCGCCTGGGACGGTGTTTGTACCGATGCACTGGGGTAGTTTGTGGGCCGATGGTGCCGAAGCAAATACTCTCATGCACCATGAGAGTTGTCCCGATTCTAAACAGCCAGAGTTAAAAGCTTGTGCCGTTCAATTAGTACCAATTCCAGTGGAAGTTGTAGGGGAGAAATCGTTGTTAATGGTGAGTGATTAAATAAGAAAGTCAGGACTTATGCAAAGAAACCGGGTTTCTATGAAAAATCTCCGTTTCTCAACTAGAAATCTCCGAAGAAACCCGGTTTCTGACTTAGCCTGTGTGCGTATTTGAAACTTTTGGATCGGGGAAATGGGGTCGCGGCAATCCTCCTGCCTCTACCGTTGTATAACTTTGGAGAATTGGTATAAGGTGGGATTCCCACCTTACAAATTATATCGGTCTGTGTCTATTGGTTTTGCCGCTCTAACCAAGTAGTTAAATCTGTGAGTTGAGAGAAGTCTAAAAGTGCCTCAGCTAGTTCTTCCAATTCAGTTAGGGATAATGATTGAATTTGAGTTTGGAGCTCAGGTGCGATCGCGCCTAAACGTCTAGTGAGTAAGCGCATAATCAGCGATAAGGCCTCCTCTTGCTTTCCTTGTGGAATTCCTTGTTGAATTCCTTGTTGAACTCCTTGTTGAACCCCTCGTTCCAATCCTTCTTCAAGGATTGCTTGATAAGTTACAGATTCCCGCATAAGATCGTTCCTAAATAGTTGGCGAATCAAATCTCTTTCAAACCGCAGACCGGCGAGAATATCGGCACAGGTTAACAGATTCCGCCGCTCATCGATTGGCTCAATTTTAGCAACTTCTTGGGCAACTTGTGCGAGCAAGGATGCCGGGGAGTCGCTGCGATTGCAAGCCTCTGGTATTGTTATTATTTTGATAACATTAGGTTTTTAATGTACTCCCTAAATACAGGTTGAAGTGTGAAAAGTGTTCGCTCACCTTGTTTGATTTTTTTTATCAAGCAACGCCGTCCCAAGGATTGCACATTTTTTAATAATTCCGATGGGGATAATTCCAAATTTACTGTACTTTTTGATATTTCAATTGGTTCGACTTCGCTAGCTAGCCAAGACATCACCTTTTTTTCTGAGTCAGATAAGCGATGGAAATGCTGCTGCAATAGGGGTTCTAAATCGCCTAAAAATAGTGTATCGTAAGATAATAACTCTGAAACGCTGCCGTTAAATAAGTCTTGAATCATAGCGCCCACTATATTTAACCAGGATGGATTACCTTGATAAATGTCAATCAATTCTAACCATCTCTCCGGTTCTAGTAAACCTTTTTCTCTGAGAATTTCTTGAGCTTCGGTTCCTAAACCATTCAATTGTAATGTCCTACAGGCTTGGTTTTGGCTTTCTAAGGCCACTATTTCTCTGGGTTTTTCCCAACTTAATAATATTAAGCAACTGTGGTGGGATGATTCTGCTAGTTGTTTGAAGAATGTGCCGTAATTTTCATATCCAGGTTGGTAATTGCCTGCGAGTTGTCCGCTGCTGAAAATCATTTGTACGTCATCGAGTATTACAAGACAGCGGTATGAACGTAAATATTCTAGTAGGGGCAATCCCCCTGTGGTTGCCCTTTCTTCTGGGGCGGGCACGGGGGCACCGCCCCTACTGAGGAATTGAATTAGGTTTGTTTCGAGTGTTTGGAGGGTTGGGGTGTTGTGGAGGCTGCGGTAAATAATATAATCAAATTCAGTTTTTATCTGTTCTATTAGTTGGATGGCGAGGGCAGTTTTGCCAATTCCGCTTAATCCTAATATGGTGATGAGACGAGTACGATCTTCTACAATCCATTGTTTGAGTGTGGTAAGTTCGGATGTGCGGTTATAGAATATGTTTGAATCTGGTGCATCGGATAAGTCTATGTGAAGTTGTTTAGGAGTTTGTTGGGAGTTTTGGGGAGAGGTGGGCGATCGCTCTTTTGTTACCTCTGAATGACATCGATCGCTACAAACATTAATTTTGCTATTATTAATACTATTAACAATATGATTATTAGAAAATTCTATTCGTTTCAAAAACGATCTAAAATTAGATTGACTAACATTTTCTCCTAACACATCTGACAGCAGTTTCCATAACTTCCAAGCAGCTTTTCTGACATGATCGTTACTAAATTTATAGTCTTCTGCTATTTCTGGATACTTTTTACCTTGCGAAGTAGCTTCTAATATAGATATTTGTAGAGAGTCAAGACGTTTTCCTGTTTTAGCAAATATTTCGTCATCGATCCATTTTACCGATTCTTCAAGCTCCATAAATTTAGGTGCAGTCATATTTGGGTCTAACACAGTACCAGTTTACCACACTTTTTGATATTTGAGGAACTAAATACCACTTTTTCCTATTAACTCCCATTAAATCCCAAATTTTATCTTGGCAAATTACCCATTAAATTCAATTGTTATATCGAAAGTATTTGATAACATTGATTAAGATATATGCAGCTCAGCTAAAAACAACAGCTATCCGCAAATAAACTTATTAGGCAGTAAAATCCATGCAGATTTATCGAATTATTATGTTGGGGCCTCGCGGTTCTGGCAAGACCGTGTATTTGGGAAGTATGTTTCAGAAGCTGTCCAGTCAAGGGGAATGGGGATTTTTCCTAGAGATTGGTGCTGAAAATCGCAAGAAACTGACTGAAATCTACACCGAAGTTGCTACACAAACGAAATGGCCTCGAGGGACGCTTCGGGAGGAAGTCTTAGAATGGGTTTTTACCTGCTCCATCAACAGAAATAGAACTAAATACTCAGCTTGCCAGTTTATCTATCTCGATTACGCAGGCGGTAGAATTACTGAAGCCGATATGGAAGATGGTTCTGATTTTAATCGAAAGATAGAAAGTGCTGATATTCTACTGGGATTGTTAGACGGAGCTAAAATTTGTGCTCTGATGCGTCAAGAACAGGAAGGAGTAGTATGGGTTATCAATGAGTTAAAAAATATACTTGATATAATGACGGGAGGTATTGCAAAACCAGTTCATTTTGTCATTAGCAAGTGGGATATTGTTGAAAGTAGTGGATATTCTTTGAAACAAGTACGAGAGAAATTATTAGAATCTAGTGACGCATTTCAGAATCTAGTTACCACCCGTAAACAAGATGGATTTCTAACCAGATTGATTCCTGTTAGTTCCGTTGGGAAAGATTTCGCTAAACCTGTACCTGGTGGCGGTATGGAAAAAATTCCCGGAAAACTGCCTAAACCATTTCAGGTAGAAGTTCCCTTAGCTTGTGTTTTACCGGATTTGATCCTGAATCAAAAAAGAGAACTTGATAAAAGGGCTTCAGAAGAAAGGAAGCGATCGACTAAAGTTGAAGCAGACCTTTCTGGTGTGGAAAAATTCAGTCAAAATTTGCCAGGATTCTTAAGAGGTTTTCCTGGGATTAAAAATTGGGCAGGATCTGCCGAACAAAAGAAAAGAGAAGCGGCTGAAAGAAGTGAGGAATTACGTCAGCAACAAAAAGCTGCCTTGGACAAAATAGGCGATGAAAGAAGCGCTCTTGAATCTGTTGTCAACAGCTTTATCTTGATCCAAAACCAACTTTATATAAGTTTCCCCGATTCCGATCTATCTTCGTAATATCTTTATGAAAAATTTAGATTGTTGGCCTTTTTTAGTTAGCGCTAATCGCCACCTTGACTATAGAACAATAGTTGCCCCTGACTTTATGTGTAAAGTTGGTGATGCCAATACTATTGCCAACACAGCAGGCGGTAATCTAACAGCAGAAAATGTGTCTTTCTACCGAGAAATACATAAATCTAAAGTTGGAAAATTAACCATAGTATTTCGAGTGATTGAAACAACCTTTGAAGACATGGGCATTGAAGGGAGTGGAGTTTTAAAAGATTCATTTGGTCGAGAAATTTTGTTAATTGAAGGAATTGTTATTAAGGGATTACTCCCAGATGTGATAGTTTCCAAAGATACTATCGAAATGGCTCACGGAATGATTATTCAACCTTATCGTGAATTTTGGGAATGTACAAGGGTTGAACCTGCTACAGCTTCAGTATGTTTTAGCCTACCACAAGATAGTTCTGAATCTTGCCTACAATATCAGAAACTAGATCCTTATGGTGTTGATATCCAGAAACCAGAGGAACCAGACAAACCTAAAGCGCCAGTTTTTCCAGAGGTAGATCCGCAGAAAAAAAGCAGTAAAAGTCAAGGCTGGAGAAACCAAAGGACTAATTATCTTGATGGTGAAGTTACATCAGTGACATTTTTACCCAAAGGCAATTCTATTGCGATTAGATACGAACACCAACAAACAATTATTATCAAAAATTTAGGGACTAACCAAGATACTTTTTCTGCCAAAGAAGATATTATTGGATTCGGCTATCCTCATCCTATTGCAATTAGTCCTAATGGTCAGTATATGGCTACTGGAATCATTCAAAAAATCGGATATGGTGTCATAAAATTATGGAATATTGAAGAAAAAAAAGAGCATAAAGAAATTCATGGACATAAAAACATTGAGTTCAGTAGAATTATACCCGTAGCTTTTACTCCAGATAGCGAAATGCTAATTAGTGGCAGTAAAGATAAAATAATTTTTTTCTGGGATGTTAAAACCGGTGGCAAAAGAGGCCAACCAATTGAGAACTTTGTAAGTGAGATTAGGGCTATAGCTGTTAGCCCAGACGAACATAGCTCTATTTTTGTCATTGGGGATGGTGAGGGAAATATTCAGTCTTATAATTGGAACAGTAGAAAAAAGATTAAAAGTTTTCCAGCGCAGGGTTTGTCTAATGGCTTACCTATTAATTCATTAGCTTTTAGTCCTGATGGTAGAATACTTGTCAGCGGTGGCGATGACAATAGTATCAAACTTTGGGATGTCGATAGTGGTAAAGAATTGAATAGCGGAAAACACTCAGCTAGAGTCAGAACAGTTGCTTTTAGCCCTGATGGTAAATTAATTGCTAGTGGAGACGATAGCGGTATAATTGAAACTTGGGATGTTAAAACTATGGAAAATGTAGTTTTACCTAAACATCATAATGTAGTAACATCACTTACTTTTAGTCCTGATGGTAAAACTTTAGCAAGCGGTAGTAAGGATAGAACAGTTAGGTTTTGGGAAAGAGTTTAGAAAAGAGTCATAGTGTATCCCTACGAATCTATCTCAAATTACACTTTTATGTAAGCGATCGCCCCTCCCATTCCAACTTATGAAAAAGTGCGATCGCGCTTTCTCCAAACAAACTACCGCCGATACAAAGAACAAGCAAATTCTAACACTTCTTCCTGAGAGCGATCGGGTAAATGATTAATAATTGCTGTAATTTTCTCCGAACTTGACAGCCAGCTTTTTGTACTAGCTTTCCAAACCACAATAAATTGCTCCTCTGATAACGTACACAAAGCTAAAGTTTCTCCTTCATTATTGGTAAACTCCACTTCATAATTGCCATCATAGTAGCACTCTACTATTGCCCCTTGATTTCCTGAATAGACACGATCTTCAGGCAAATCTACTAACAATTCAACAACATCAAAAAGTTCAGGCTGTATCATTTCCGCTTCCTTAGATATAAAGTTGTCAATCTAGCAATATTACTATTTATCCCCAAGCGCGATCGCTCCCATCCTTGACCGATCGCCTCAAATCTGGTTAACATAGACATAATCAGCTCTGGAGAGAGTCATTGAAACTGCCCAATTATGAAAGAGCAGTGGCTCCTCAAAAGAAAATTACCGAATATCTGCTCTCACTTACCCACCGGGACGGGAAAAGCAAAGCCAAATTTTTTTTGCGGTTTGGCTTCTCCGTCGATGCTTGGGAAATCATGGCAACTGCCTTGCTGCGTCATGCTGCTGAGCATGAATTAGCTAAAATTGAAGAATCGCCTTTTGGCACTCGGTACGTTGTTGAAGGAGAAATCCTCGCAGCAGATGGCAGAAAACCCTTTGTGCGTTCTGTCTGGTTTATTGAAACCGGAGGCGAAATTCCCAGGCTAATAAGTGCCTATCCACCAGATTAAAAAAGAAAATGATTCAAGAACTTGACAGCGTTGTTTTAACAACTGACATCCCAGAACAAAACTTAAGCCAAGGCGATATTGGCACCGTTGTTTTAGTACATCAAGGTGGCGTAGGATATGAAGTAGAATTTGTTACTTTGACCGGGAAAACAGTAGCTATTGTCTCACTCTTTAGTTCACAAGTCCGTCTGATCCGTGACAGAGAAATCGCTCACGCTCGAATGTTAGCTTGAAAATTATCTAAATTTCACCTCATCCCCAAGCGCCGCAGCTACGCCAGCCGCAGGCATCGCACCTTCAACACCAATTATTCAAACTAACTCCGACACTCTCAATCGCCCTTCTATCGGTTCATATTCATCCTCCAAAAGCCAATACTGTGCCTCATCATAACTCTGACTAGAAAACACAACTTTATAACCCTCAGCCGGATCGTAGATTCGACAATTTCCCTCAGCATCACTTAGTAACAAAAGCAGATAAGGCGGTGAAAGGTTTGGATCGATCCATACCTCTGTAAACTCCCAATTATTCTTCACTAGGTCGGCTTCGAGGGGTAACGTGATATCGGTTTTCAGCATCGACTTTTATCTCTCCATAATAAAGTAAAAGGCGGCTACTATTCGGGTCAACTCTATAACCAATTGATTCAACAAAAAACATACCATAACGATCGTAGCCCCGAATCGTACCTGTAAATTCTCCATCTTCTATTATGGCTTGAGCTACCTGATTCATAGTAGCCTCATCATTAAAAATATGGGCAGCACGTCCTTTATTAAGCAATCTTCTCATTTGTGGCGTGTCTGGCAAGTGTTTAGCAATGTGCCTGCTGTCAAGAGTGATTTGGCGATTAATTCCGCTCATTAATTAATTGCTGAACATACAAGTATCATTAAATCACGCGATCGCGCCGCAAAACTTTTAGCGAAAAACTACTTAAAATCATCACTTGAGCTCCTATTAAAATCAGCCCACCGCCATTTTGAATCAAAATGTCTAATAGTATTTTTAGCTACAATCTTCCAAGTACCAACACTGGATAATAGTAAATTGCACAATCTAGGCAACTCCTAGATTGTATTGCAACGAACTTTCTATGAAACCTCGAATCATAGTTTGCGGCTTAGGTCGCACAGGGTACAAGATTTTCTGTTTGTTGAGACAGCAAGGAGCGATCGTTGTTGGTATCAGCGATCGCCCTTTGAGATGTGAAGGTTCCGATGTCGTAGTAGGCAACTTACAAGCAGCCTCAAGTTTATTGGCCGCCGGCATTCAAAACGCTCACACCCTCGTTTTAGCGGGAGATGACGATGCCGTAAATTTGGCAATTTTGATGCAAGCAAGGATTCTCAATCCTAAAATTCGCATCATTAACCGCCTCTTCAATACCAGCCTGGGCGATCGCCTAGACCATACCCTGCCGGAGCATACCACAATGAGCGTTTCCTCCTTAGCCGCTCCCGTGTTTTCCTTTGCAGCTCTTGGCAATCAAGCAATTGGACAGTTGCGCCTATTTAACCAGACTTGGCCGATTCACGAAGAATATATCGATGAAAATCATGCCTGGAAAGGTCGAAAACTGAGGGATTTATGGGAAGATCGATCGCGAATGCTGATCTATTATCTGCCAGCGGATAATAAAATTGACCTAGTATCGGCGGTTCTAGCTCATGGATATTTACAGCAAGGCGATCGCCTAATTATTGCCACTCAACCCAGCGTGCGATCGCGCCGCAAAACTTTTACTCAAAAACTACTTAAAATCATCACTAATATACGGCGACTTCAGCAGCAAACTCAATCAGCCGTCAGCGTCAGCATCACTCTTTTACTAATAATTCTAGCAGCCACATTCACATATACAACTGTAAATTTTCATGTTTCCATAGTTGATGCTTTCTATTTTTCCGTCGGCATGATTACCGGAGCTGGCGGCAACGATAAAGTAGTAGAAAATGCCCCAGATAGTATTAAAATATTCACGGTAATCATGATGTTAGTTGGGGCAGGAATGATCGGCCTCTTCTACGCACTCCTCAACGATTTTATATTAGGAACCCGCTTAAGAGAATATTGGGATGCTGCGCGAATTCCCCAACGAAATCACTATATAATCTGTGGTTTGGGAGGGATAGGAGTACAGATTGCTAAACAACTACAAGCCAACGGCCATGAAGTTGCAGTCATAGACAGCGACTCTAACAATAGATTCCTCAGCACTGCTCGCTCCTTAAAAATTCCCGTAATTCAAGGAGATGCAAGTTTATCTTCAATCCTAGAAGAAGCTAATATTAAACAAGCTGAAGCTTTATTAGCAGTTACTAGCAGCGATATGTCAAATTTAGAAATTGCCTTAAGCGCTAAAGGATTAGCTCCCAAACTGCCAGTTATTGTTCGCAATCAAGACCCACATTTTGCACTCATGGTGCAACAAGTCTTTGAATTTGAAGCCGTATTAAGTCCGACAGAAATAGCCGCTCCTGCCTTCGCTGCGGCAGCAATTGGAGGGCGGATTTTTGGTAATGGGATGACATTAGATAGTCTCTGGGTTGCCTTAGCAACATTAATTACACCAGGGCATCCCTTTTGCGGCCAACGCATTCAAGATGCTGCTATGTCTGCTGATTTTGTACCTTTGTATGCCGAAACTAATTGCCAAACAATTCACGGCTGGGATTTGCTAAACTTTTATCTTAGTGCTGGGGATGTCTTGTATTTGACTATGCCAGCTAATAGACTAGAGCAATTGTGGAGATCCGTTTCTACGGAATTAATTAGAAATTGAAAAAGAAGGGAAAAAATAGGGTATTTTAGTAGGAATTACACAAAGAAACCGGGTTTGTGTGAAAAATCCTTGGTTTCTTAACGAGAGTTTACAAAGAAACCCGTTACACAAAGAAACCGGGTTTGTGTGAAAAATTCTTGGTTTCTCAACGAGAGATTTACAAAGAAACCCGGTTTCTGACCTCAATGTGTGTAAATCCTGTGTAGAATTCTTTAAGAACACGAGGGAATAAATTCCCTTGCGTCGTTTTTCCTCTCAGGTCTGAAGACACTGAGTTTCCAAACTCCCATCCTTTTTTTATGAGAAAAATTTTAGGATTATTGGTATTGGCAATAATTGTGGCGATCGCATCCGTAGCCGTAGCCGCGCAACCTTTATTTGTCGCCTATCCTCCAGCTAATCACGAAACGACTGCCGATCGCATTTTCTTAATCGGCACAGCACCAGCACAAGGACAGGTATTTGTCAATGGTAAACCCATCGAAAACCGCAGTCCAGCAGGACATTTTGCTCCGACTTTCCCCTTGCAGGCGGGACAAAATAGCTTTAGTTTGCGCTATGAAAATCAGGAAGTAAAAATCAAGGTAACGCGCAAGTCAAATCAGCCAGAAGTGCCTGTAGGTGCGACGTTTGCCCAAGCTTCGCTGATGCCATCACAGGATATAGCGAGAATGCCTGGAGAGTTAATTTGCTTTAGCGCGATCGCACCTCCTAACGCGCAGGTTTCAGTAAAATTGGCGGGTGACACGATTCCTTTAATGGCGCGATCGCAAGTGGATTTGCCAGATAATAAGGCTGTATTAGTTGGGGGGAATTCCCCCGAAAAAAGCGCGATCGGACAGTATCAAGGTTGCGCTCAAATATCCTTAGAAACGGGAGAAAAAGCTAAACTAGATTTAGGATTACCCCAATTTCAACTAACAGTAAACGGTCAAACTGTGACTCAACAAGGTACTGGCAAGATTACAATTTTGTCTCCGACTCAATTTGAAGTAGCGGAAGTAACCGCAGATGCAGGTGTCGCTAGAACGGGCCCCAGTACGGATTTTTCGCGCTTGACACCCCTGCCCAAGGGAACTAGGGCCGCGATCGTATCCCGCGAGGGAGAGTGGCTACGATTGGATTATGGAGCCTGGATTAAAGCCTCAGAAGTGCGGATTCTCAAAGATGCAGTGCCAGTGCGATCGCTAATTCGGAGTGCCAGTGCGCGTCAAGTTGGCGAGTGGACAGAGGTGCGATTCCCCTTAGAAGTAGCAGTGCCAGTAGCCGTGCAACAGGGAGAAAGAACCTTTATCCTAACATTATATAATACCACCGCTCAAACTGACATTATTCGCCTCGATGATGACCCAGTAATTTCGCGCTTAGACTGGCAACAAATATCTCCCCAACAAGTACAATATACTTTCAATCTCAAATCTGCTCAACATTGGGGTTATAAGTTGAGATATGAGGGGACAACTTTAATCCTATCTCTGAAACATCCACCTGTAGGGGCGAAAATTAGTACAACAGAAAAGCCACTAGCAGGAATTAAAATACTCCTCGATCCGGGACATGGCGGCCCGCAAGATATGGGGGGTATCGGGCCAACAGGTTATCGTGAAAAAAGTGTGGCTTTGATTATCTCAAAGTTGGTACGAGAACAATTAGTAAATCGGGGTGCGAATGTGATTATGACGCGCGAGGAAGATATCGATTTAGATTTGCCGCCAAGGGTAGAAATGATTAATAAACAAGAACCTGCGATTGCCATTTCTTTGCATTATAATGCTTTACCAGATAACGGCGATGCGATTAAAACTAAAGGAATTGGAGCTTTTTGGTTTCATCCCCAAGCGCACAGTTTAGCAATATTTTTGCACAACTATTTAGTTGAAAAATTAGATCGCCCGACCTATGGCGTATTCTGGAATAATTTAGCAATGACTCGTCCCGCTGTCGCTCCATCTGTATTAATGGAATTAGGATTTATGATTAATCCAGTAGAGTTTGAATGGATTGTAAACCCGACAGAACAGAAAAAGTTAGCAAATGCGATCGCGCAAGGAATTACCGAATGGTTTGCTACTCGATAAAAAATAGGAATTATGCAAGCTTTACGTAACGCCACTATCTTGGCGATTATTTTACTACAAGTGAGAACGGCGTTACGTAAGTTCTCAAAAAAATAAAATTTTCCTAATAATCTTGGCGATTGCTATACAATTCCTAAAACTGCTAAAAATAAGATGAAACTCAGATATTCATTATTAATAATTGCCATTCTTTTTCTTCCCGGATGCAATCTCTCCCAAAATTCCGATCGCACACCAATCTCAAAGAATAGTCCATCCTCTCAACCTTCCGTTCCCGTCAAACCGCAATCTTATACCAAAGAAGCTAAACTAATTGCTGTTGGCGACATTATGATGCACAAAAGTCAAACGCAATCGGGTTATGATTCGCAGAATAAAACTTATAAATTCGATAGCTTTTTCACAGAAGTCAAGAAAATTCTATTAACTGGAGATTGGGTAATTGGCAATTTAGAGACAACCTTAGCGGGTGAAGATGCAGGAGGATATACGGGATATCCACTGTTTAATGCACCCTCACAATTGGCAGATGCTATCAAAAATGCAGGTTTTAATATTTTGACAACCGCTAATAATCATTCCTTAGATAGAGGAGAAAAGGGAGTAATTAATACTATAAAAAATGTGCGCGATCGCGAACTTGACTCAACAGGTACAGCCGCATCTGCCAAGGAAGCAGAGAAAATTTTAATAGTTACTAAAAATAATATTTCAATGGCAATATTAGCCTATACTTACGGAACTAATGGCATCCCCATTCCCAAAGGTAAAAACTATCTTGTCTCTCTAATCGATGAACATAAAATCGTTAAAGATATTGCCAAAGCGCGAAAGCAGGGAGCCGATTTAGTTACAATTAGTTTGCATTTTGGCGAAGAATATCAGCGTCAACCAAATGCTCAACAAAAAAAACTCGTTGATAGCTTAGTAAAAGCTGGTGCGGATATTATTCTCGGTAGTCATCCCCACGTTGTCCAGCCTTATAAAATCTTTGAATTACCTAGAAAAGATGGTAGTATTAGAAAAGCAGTGGTAATTTATTCAATGGGTAATTTTATTTCTGGTCAAATTGGGAATTATAAAGATTTGGGAGTGATTTTTACCGTAAATATCCGCAAAAAATTCCCAGAGAAAACCATAGAAATTGGGAAAGTGGAAGCAATTCCTACTTGGGTACATCGTTACAGCCAAAATGGAAAATTGAATTATCGGGTTTTGCCATTAGAAGCTGTTGTGAATAATAAGAACGATAAACTTCTTGCAAAGACAGAATATGCAGCTTTAGAGAAAAATTTGCGGACAATGAACAGTCATCTTGAGTCTGGGAGTAGCAAAAAATAATATTAACTCTCTAAATTCCAATCTTCACCCCCAGGCAAATGCGACAAATATTCATCGATCGCATCTTCCAATTCCTGTCTAGAATAAGAGTAGGTCAAATCAAGAAACTTATTAGCAATCAAAATAATTTGCCCTCTATCAACTCTTTGAGAAAGTTGAACGCGGCTTAATTTCCCTTCTAGCACTTCCCTACTAGCCTCGCGAATTGCTGCTTCTAGTTCATCTTCTAGAAAAGGCTGCCACTCATCCACGTTGATGTAGTAAGATGTTTTATTATCCTTAAGATTTAGCTTTTTAATACCTCTAACAGAATTAGCAATAGAAGCAGCCCAAGAATTTGTTAACCGCTGTTCAACTTGGTTCTTAATTAAATGAATTAGTAAAATTAGTAAAAAAGACCCAATATTCCGCAAAGTTGCCTGTTTACTCATTCCCTCTAACTCATCAACAATTGCTAAAGCATCGTCATAGCGACTTTCTAAAATACAATTTTTGAGGTCTATTAATTCCTGTACCATTATTTTTCACCATCAATAATTTTAGTGATTTTGTAAAGTGGGCAATGCCCACCTTACTTTTACTTATTGCCTTGCTTTATCCATGATCTGAGCCAACTTCACTTTCAAGTTTTTAAATTCTCCTGCTCGATCTCTTAATGTATTTGGATCGTCTTTAATTCTCTCATAGTGTTCCATCATAGCTAAGTGCCGTACATATTCATTTTCCTCACCCAAATGTTCTAGAGCAAAATCAATCAATTCATCATTTGTTAGCTGTTTGAGTTGTTCTTTAATATCTTCAGACATATTCTATATCTCCATTAGGATTGATGTAAACAATCATACGTTGGTCTGGGAATTGCCGGGGTTGAATCACCATGTACAATTTTCCATTGGGGAAGATATCAACTAACCGAATAAAGCATTTTAGCTGTACAGTTAATTGGTGTGTAGTCACATATAGTGTGCGAAGTTGTTCTGGTGTTGGCTCCATTATAATCAAGTTGATTTCAAAAAGACAATATCACGAGTGTAAGGTGGGTAATTCCCACCTTACTATTAGTTATTGCTTTGCTTTTTCCATTATCTGAGCCAACTTCAATCGCAAACCTTTATCTTCTCCAGGCAGATCGGTTATTGTGTTTGGATCGTCTTTAGTTCTCTCATAGTGTTCCATCATTGCTAATTGCCGTACATATTCATTCTCCTCTCCTAAATGTTCTAGGGCAAAATCAATTAATTCATCATTTGTTAGCTGTTTGAATTGCTCTTTAATATCTTCAGACATATCGCTTACCTCCATTAGGATCGATGTACAGAATTATGCGTTGGTCTGCGAATTGCCGGGGTTGAATCACAATGTACAAGTTCCCATTGGGGAAAATGTCAATTAACCTAATCAAACATTTGAAATCTGCTGTTAATTCGCGTCCCTTCAGATATAGCCATCGAAGTTGCTCTGGTGTTGGCTCCATTATAATGCAGTCGATTTCACAAAGACAATATCACGAGTGTAAGGTGGGTAATTCCCACCTTACTAACTCAATCTACATAGTTTGAGCTACATGATAACGACTGGTCAATTTATCCAATTGATTCACCAACAAACTGAGGAATAATCCGACATCCGTCACCACACCAATTGACTCAATGGAACCGCGATCGCTTAATTTTGTAACTACCGCTGGGTTAATATCAACACACACCATCTTCACTCCTGCTGGTGTCATATTCCCCACACCAATTGAGTGCAACATTGATGACAACATCAAAATCATGTCCGCACCACGCAATAACTCAGCATATTCTTCCTGAGCCTTAATTAAGTCCATTTGAGTATCAGGAAGTGGCCCATCATCGCGAATAGAACCTGCCAGAGAAAATGGCACATTATTCTTGATACATTCGTACATCACACCGCTAGTAATAAATCCGGCTTCAACAGCTTTGGCAATACTGCCATAACGCCGGATCGAATTAATTAGTTTCAGGTGGTGTCTGTGTCCGCCGCGAACAGCAATGCCGCGCTTCATATCAACACCTAAAGATGTACCCATCGTGGATTGTTCCATGTCATGAACTGCGATCGCATTTCCACCTAACAATGCTTGCACGTAACCTTCACGAATTAAATGTGTTAAGTGTTCGCTACCGCCAGTGTGAATTACCACTGGCCCTGCTGTCACGACAACTTTACCGCCGCGATCGCGAATTTGCCGCAATTCCCACGCTACTTGTTCCACTACCAATTCTACGCGGCGTTCGCTAGAAACGCTGCCCGACATAAAGCTAAATTCTTGAGAGTTTCGTTGTTCCCGCGATTCAGCTTTGCGGATTGTGCGGATACCAACAACATCAACAACTACTTTTTCACCTACTTTTAAATCCCGCAAAATTTTACACTTCGCAGTAATTCCATTTGGGGTTTCAGTAATGGCAATTGCGCCATCCATCCGCTGATTTCCAACTCTGATCCACTCACCGTTTACCCGCACCTCAGTCGGATAAATTGTACTAACATAAAAGTCATCTGGCCCTACGCCATCTTGGATAACAGGCTCTAAATTGGCATCGCAAACTTCTTGCGGTGGTGGTACTGCACCTAAGTCAATTAATAGGCTGATAATTTCTTCCATCACCTCGTGGGAAGGAGCCGAAACTTTAACGTCAGCCGATGAAGTGCTTTGACGTTGCTCTCCCAGATTGAAATTCAAGACTTGGAAACTGCCGCCATTTTCGACAACTAAATCTAAGGCTTGGCTAATTAATCCAGAGTCTAGTAAGTGACCTTCCATGCGAATTGTGCGGCTTTCTACCATCACATTTGCGGAGCGATCTTCCTGTACTGGTTCTGTTACCCGTAGTGTCAAGCACTTAGCCGCACCGCCAGCTTTTAGAAATTCTGTCAATGGGGTTTCAATTACTTTAAAACCTGCATTTCCTATGCGGTTCTTCAGAGATTCGCTCACCTTATTCATTACTACAACTTTGTCAATGTTGACAGCATTGCAGGCGAAGTTAATGGCATCTGCTTCTTCAATAGCAATTAACTTTTCTGGTGTTACCCGCATTTCAATTACTTTGTTAGAGTAGGAATCAAATGCAGGTGGGTAGTAAAGTAAATAGCCACCACTAAGGGGACAAAAACAGGTATCTAAGTGATAGAATCTTTCATCACTTAAACGCAGTGAGATTACTTCGATGTTCAGCCATTTTGCCAAGTAGGGATGGGAGTCGAGCTCGGAACGGAAGCCGTATCCGGCCCACAACCAGCGGCCTTCGCGATCGAGTAAAGCGTCACCTGCACCTTCAAAGGGTAGGTCTTTGGGGAGTTCGTGGACGGTGTAGCCTTTGCTTTGGAACCATTCTTTGAAGTAGGGTTCTTCGCCTTGGCGTTCCTTGTGGTAGAAGCGACTGAGGACGAATGTGTCCCCTAAGACGAGGCCGGCGTTGGCGGTGAAGACCATATCGGGCCAACCTTTTTGGGGGGTTACAAGGTCTACGATCGCATTTTCTTTGAGAATGTGGTACAGTTTTTCCCACTGCTCGACGGCGCGATCGCGCGATGATTTATGGACGTTCCCCTCCATCCAAGGGTTAATCACATAATCCACGTCGTAGTGGTCGGGGGCGCACATGAGGAAACGAATTGAATCTGTCATAATCTGGTTAAGGTGAGGTAGACGCTACAGACGGATGTTGGCAGAACTTTGTATAAAGACTACGCGCATCACTCCTAGCTTTAGGGGTGCAAAGTCTGGCGGCAGAAAGGCTAACTTTCTACTATATCATGCCAGAGGATCGTGGCACAAGATGGCTTGGTAGGTGAAGGCATAAACGAAAATGCTTATACAGCAAGCTTTTTAGTCATTGGTGTTTTACTTTTTTAAGTGAATTTACTTAATTTAGGGCTTACGCATTATTTGCGTAACGCCACCATCCTGGCGGTTGATTTAGCACCAGGATAGCGGCCTAACTATTGCGTAAGTCGTGTTAATATAAGTTGCCAGCCAGCCATTAGATGTAAAGCATAATATTTTTTAATCTACTTGTATTACGTTCAGGCAATCAGGTAAAATCAAATAATCTAAGAGGTGAGCGCGGATGTAATTCAGTGGTAGAATGTCAGCTTCCCATGCTGAACGTCGTGGGTTCGAGTCCCATCGTCCGCTTATTTAATTAGGGTTTCGCGGGGTGCGGATTTTTTTGATCTGAACTTACGCAAAATATTTGTAACGCCGCCATCCTGGCGGTAAATAAACCGCCAGGATGGCGGCGTTACAGAGAAAGCTTAACAAGCTGATAGAGGATTTGTGAGAATGGGAGAAACATCTGAAGTTGCGATCGCCTGGTGGTCAAGTCAAACACTCAGTATCATTAAAAGTTTCTTGCAAGATGCGATCGCATCCCAGCATAGTCTTAATCCTAGTCATTGCGAACGTAGTAAAGCAATCCCAAGGCATTGAGATTGCTTCGCGGAGTTCGCAATGACCGGAAATTGCTACGTTAAAATAATAGTTACTCCAGCCAGCACCCTTCACCTACAAGCGATCGCACCCTTCAAAAAAGATTTACAAAAGGCTAGACAAAACTTAAGATCGCATATATAATCAGAAATTGTCGCCAAAAAACAAAAGCTGCCAACTTCCAAAGCGAGTCAAAAGCTCAAAGCCAGGAAACACAAGCAAACCGGAGCGAACCAGCTTGCGAGCTGACTCCCATTGTGAAAGCAGACCAAATTTAGGATACTGAACAGCTTGCTGCTCAAGTCCAGGCACCAACAGACAGCACCGAAGTAAACCTCGGTCACAAAACACCTTAAGCGTTGCTAGTCTAAAACCTTGCAAGACTTCCATTAAGATTGACCCCAAAAAAAATTAGGGTCAAACATTTGGTTGAGTTAATAACTTGTAGACATATTCTCAGTAATATTTCTACATCAGAGCAAGCGGACTCGTGGAACACTACCAGTCCGAAACTGTTGTACTGCGTAAAAAAAATAGGGAGACAAACCGTGTCTGTCGGTATTCTCGGCACAAAACTAGGCATGACTCAAGTATTTGACGAACAGGGAAGAGCCATTCCCGTCACCGTCATTCAAGCAGGGCCATGTACAGTAACTCAAATTAAAACAAAACAGACCGATGGCTATGCTGCCATCCAAGTCGGTTACGGCGACGTGAAAGCCAAGGCCCTCAACAAGCCAGAACTAGGACACCTAGCCAAATCAGGAGCAACCCCAGTTCGCCACCTGCAAGAATACCGCTTGGAAGATATCGGTGAATTTCAACTAGGCCAACAAGTAAAAGCCGACCTATTTACACCAGGTCAAATCGTCGATGTCATCGGTACTAGCATCGGTAAAGGCTTTGCCGGCTTCCAAAAACGGCATAACTTCAAACGCGGGCCAATGGCTCACGGTTCCAAAAACCACCGTCAACCAGGTTCCATCGGGCCCGGAACCACACCTGGTCGCGTCTATCCCGGAAAAAGGATGGCAGGACGCTTAGGTAACGTGCAAATCACCGTCCGCAAACTCACAGTATTGCGAGTAGATACCGAGCGCAACTTATTGCTCATCAAAGGAGCAGTTCCCGGCAAAGCAGGCGCATTAGTCAATGTAGTCCCTGAGAAAAAAGTAGGTCGGTAATCGTTAGTAGTTGGTTGTTAGTAGTTAGTTGTTAGTGGTCACTTGTTAGCGGTTAGTTGGTTAATTAATTACCAATTACCAATTACCAATTACCAATTAGCCAATTACCAATTACCAATTACCAATTACCAATTACCAATTACCAATTACCAAAAACCAATTACCAAGTACCAATTACCAACTAACAAACGCTATCTTCGTGTTTGATTTTGTCTGACTTTCAACAATGTTTCGTTGTAAACTGTTCCCCGGAGGGCATTATTTACCAACTCTTGATCGTGAGGTGCTAAAGTCAAAACTAACTCGTACTCTTGCGTAGCAATTTCATACTCCTCTAGCCCATAGCCATAGATATAACCCCGGAATAAATGCACCGACGGGCAATCAGGAAATTTTTCTGCTAACAGGTCAATAATTGCCACTGCTTGTGCATATTCCCCTTGCATATAAGCTCTTTCTGCTTTAATGTAATCGGCTTCTATTTCTTCTTTCATCGTTAATTTCCCTGAAGTTTTGATGCAGTTAACTGAAAATCAACTAAAAAGGTGGGTTGTTCTAAGTAAATCGATTTAATTAAATTAAACGTAAGATCGGAATATGTAAAAAGCTGGCTGTATAAGCATTCTTCCGTTGGGTTGATGCGGACAGTAAGCTTGTGGAACTGCACAGCTAAGCCATCTTCTTTCTTACTTCTTCTTTTCCTCCTACTTACCAATTCAGCTTAAGAATGATACTGATACTTTTTCAGGTAGGGACTGATTCAATACCCAGACCAGTTTTTTCCTCAAGGCAATAAGCCGTTATCTTTCGTTACATCTCAACGCCTGAAAATCCCATTCTCTCGTTAGCAGGCACCTTATTTCGCAATTTTGTCCTTAACCTCACTCTATAAGTATACCTTTTGATAGATGAAAGAATGTTTCTTTTCATTTCCTAATCTCCGAGCCTACCAGCAGTTGACTGGGAAGGCTGAGACTGCTTTGAGTCTATATACAGCCAACTTTTGTTTATTCACCTCCACCTGTGGAGACTAACTGAGTTCAAAATTTGTCGGTCTATAGCGTGGAAGTTGAAAGGTTAAAATTTACAAGCCTTGGTCTTTAGGAGATTTAGGAATATGAAAAAATGTTGCGATCGCTCTTTCTGACTGTCTATGCCTCTCAAGTTTGAGAGGTTATGCAGTACAACAGATCTCGCTCTTTTTGAGAGTCAATATTTCTCAAAGGTAAAATAATCTTGTTCTTTTCCATCGCTTGCCTGTGATTTCTGATGTTCTATCTTTTTATCTGTTTCCTCTCCCAGTTTTTATGCGAAATTGCGAATTATGTTATATTTCTTTACAAATCTGCCAGATTGCTGAGGTTGGCAATTGGTTGAATAATGATGTCTTTTTAACTTTAAATTTCCAGTTTTATCGCTCGACTTATTTGACTTAAGTTTGTACCGCAAATTCTTCTGGCGCAATTCCCCAATTTACCCAGGTAATAGCATCTCGTGCTGTTGCCAGATCGGGCGGTACTCGCAAAGCATGAATGTATCCCGTACTCGGACAAGTCATCTTTAACAGATAAATCGGCTCTACATCAATATTTGAATCAATTCTTAACAGAGTGTATTCTTGCCAGCTATCTAATTCTATTGCTTGTAACTCTTGACAGATGCGCTCGTAACCAATTCCTTGAATTAAAACTCGTTTTAGTTCGGCATTATCTTCTTCTAATAACCATTGAGATTGCCATTGTTCCGGGTGAATTGCTCCATATTTTTCAGGTAATCTTACCCCATGATAGGCGTAGACATTGAAGCCTTGATAAGCAACTGCTGGCACTCCTTCACCGTGCAATCTACCTCGCTCGTCTAAGCGAATTGCCGAGGGTTTGGGAATGGCAACAGCTACATCCTTAAATGCCCACCACCAGCCACAATGCTTTGCAGTTGCAAATAAACCTTTTGCCTTTGAACAGTCAAAACCAAGGGCTTCAAAGTAGGCAAAATAGGCAAACCATTCAGCTTGCATTATACAATCGGGAAAATGAGCGTTGATTTTGAGATCCTCAACATCCCAGAGAGCCTCAATGATAGGATCTCCAAAAGTATTTTCGACAGTATCTCCGACAATCTGCCAAACAGTATCACAAACAAGAGCATCGACAAAATCTCCGAAAGTATCTCTGATATTATCTTTTAAAGATTCTATGACACCAACTCTGACAGCATCCGCTACAACACAAGTAGAAAGTACATAATTTGCCACATCTAGGGGATTATCAAACCACAATATTTCTTTAGGCGGTTCCAATTCAGCGCATTCGTAAGCAAGGCAAATCGCTGCTTCTGCCTTTTGTTTATCTATTGGCGTTGTATCTAAGGCAATTCTTATCCACTCGTCCCGAATAATTGGCATGAGGGCAAGTTGTTCTGGAGTAAGTTCTTCAAGATATATAGAAGATATAACTTTGACTAAGTGGGTAAAATCCGATAAAAATACAGGTGTAGCCATTTAATTATACCTATAGCTAGGAATTAGGGGTTCTCTTGCTACGATGCTCAGGGAAGAAGGGAATAGAATAAGCGGGGTTTAGCAATGAGCGAGTTTCTTAAACGACGACAGCGGTTGCTATATTACAAACATACCTAAAACTTCATCTTCATGGTAGGTAGTTGGGCTTTAGCCCTCTTAGGGAGGGCTAAAGCCCAACTACCTAACCTATACTGCTGACAACTGATAAACCTGTTCAGAAATCTTAGCTAACCGCTGCATTCCCACTTCAATCTCAGCATCAGTAGCGGTCAAACTAATCCGCAAACACTCCTGTTTATGCCGCCAATCTTCTCGCAAACCGGGGAAGAAAGAACTACCAGGAACTACAATCACGCCGACTTGTTTCAACTGCTGATAAAATTCCCAATCAGTAATCGGTAAATCCTTCAACCACAACCAGGCAAAAATTGCTCCTTCGCCGCGATGTAAGAACCAAGGCAAATCTTTAGGCATGAATTTATCGAGGGTGGTTTCTAAAATCTTAAATTTCTTCTGATAGTGCGGCCGAATTACATTCTCCGCAATATTAGCCAGAGCTCCAGAAGCGATCGCGCGAGATGCGATCGCCTGTCCATACCTCGGTGAATGAATGCACATATTAGTCTGGAAACATTCTAATACCTGAATCATCCTTTCTTCACCGATCGCAATCCCAATGCGCTCTCCAGGCAAACCCGCCTTAGACAAACTCATACAATGTATGATATTCCCCCCAAAAATCGGCTTCATCTCGGTAAAATTCAACGCTGGGAAAGGAGGGCCATAGGCAGAATCAATCAACACGGGCACATTGTAGGGAGCAGCCATTGCCGCAATTTTATCAACTTCATCGTCAGTAAGTACGTTACCAGTGGGGTTGCAGGGGCGGGAAAATATCACGCAGCCAGTAGTCTCATCAATTACTAATTGGCTGAAATCCGGGCGGTATTTGAAGCGGTGAGCCTTTGCGTCAATATCCAAAGTCGGCTTGTAAGCAACAACTGCCTCTGGCACTAAGCTAACGCCACCATAACCAGTGTAATCGGGGCTCAGGGGTAAAACGATATGTTTGAGTTCACCCTCCCTAGCCCCCCCTTGGTAAGGGGGGGTTTGGGGGGTGCAGTGTAGCCGCCAAAGGCATTGGCGGCGTAGAAATAGATAGATTGGCTACCGGGAGTGATTAAGATGTTGCGATCGCTCAATCTTAAGCCGTAGCGATCGTTAAAATCCTCAAGCACAGCATCGATAAACGGCTGATAGCCTTGGCTGGAACCGTACCGACAAACCACCTCGCCGTATTCGGAACTAGCCAGCAGATCCGCCGTGCAATCCCGCCATAATTGCTCAACTTCCGGCAAAATTACCGGATTTCCCGCGCTTAAATTGATAAACTCCTGCCCTTGGCCTGCTCTAAGGGTTTCAATAATGTCTTTCATAATCGCTCTAACGCCCGTGAGGTTGGACATCTGAGCACCAAATTTAGTGAGGGCAGGGTTCATAGGTAATGCTGGGAATGAAATAGAGGTTAATACTTTAATTTATCTTAGACTTATGCAGAAGAGATCCGCTGACTACCTCAAAAAGCGGCTTTTGAGATCCTTTCAGGGGTAGGTTTTGATAATTTAAGCGGTATCAAGCTTTGTCTGGGAGGGTCAAGCATCCAAGACAAACTCACCACAGGTCAAAAGCTACCCTCAAAGTAAAGCAACTACGATCGCGATCGAACCCCGTCAAAAACAACTCGATTGATGGCGCGTTGTTGGGTTTGGTTTAGCTGCTAGTAAGCCTTTTGGATAAATTATTACTGGCGCTGGGAATAAAATTACTTTCCATAGCTGCGATCGCAGATAGCCTGTTTCCCCTCATAGACAGATGAACTAAACCTGAACCTAACATCATCATTGGAGCATGGGATTAACTTCTTATTGTGCAGCTTTCTTTTGCTGTTGCTCCATTGAGGTAGTTTTCTATGAACTCAACATCAGATTTTCAGTATTTTCAGGGTAATTCATTTTCCGATCTGTTTGGTCAAGACATCAGAGATGCACGTTATGCCTTCCTTTTAAATTATCCAGCTACTGCTAGTTGGGCAGCTTACCCTAATAGGAAAAAATACTTTATTCAAGATGGTAGCAGTGAGGCCACCAAAACTTCCTTCGACAAGATTTGTCAAAAAGAACCTTGGAAAAATCTGGCTGTGCTAGGCGATGGGATTCCAGGAATTGTCATCACTCAACCGCCCAATTCGCTAATTGACTACTGGCGAGATCATTTCGGCTTTAGCTACTCGAATATGGAGATGATAGACTGCTCCACTTATCTGGACGATATCAGTCAGAGTTCGCATTTTGACCAACTTATTACTCTATTTCCTTTTGATAATCTTAAACCTGAAAAACACGCCATTAATCCAGATAGCCACTATCACTTACTCAGCAAAGCAACGCTAGCACAACTAGGGGTACAATGCCCAAAATATGAGAGCTACAATCTACACGAAGTTAGTCTTAGCGACATTAAGTTACCACAGAAATTTCCATACTTGATCAAAACTTCGCACGGACTTTCAGGAGAAGGCACTTATATTATCAAAAGCGCCAGCGATCTAAACTACTGCTTGAAAGAAATCAGGAAATATCTCGATATTAAGTTACTGGATACCATTATTGTCTCTGAGTTCGTCAAGAATACTGTGGAAAACTATTGCGTACAGTTCTATGTTAACAAGGCGGGAGAAATAACACTGATCGGCACTACGGGTCAACTTGTCACCCCAGAAGGCCACTATTTAGGGGGAGTAATTCACTACCGCCAAACCGATATGAGCAGATTTTTTGATATGATTGCTGCTGTCGGTGGATACGCTCATCAACACGGTTATTTTGGAGCGATTGGCTTCGACGTACTGGAAGATAAAGACGGACAACTGTACGCGATCGATGCTAATTTCCGAGTTAATGGCTCAACTCCCCTTTGCTTGCAGCGCCATACCCTATTAGCTTTAGGAAAAGAGGTCGCTAAATATTCCAGCGACTACCGCATGGATGGGACATTGGACTCGATTCTAGTTACCTTGAAACCCGAACTCGATCGCAAGGACTTTATTATCTTGTCGGCTCTAGAGAAAGTCAAATACGGAAAAATTTACACCGAAATTTACGGGATTGTGAGTGGAGAAACGATTGAGGAGATGCAGCACATTGAGCAGAAGTTACAGAATAAGGGATTAGTTATGTAATTAACAATTAGCAATTAGCCATGATTGAAGATGTAGCTCACAGATATGCAATCTGCTTTAACTATACTTTAAGAATTATTTTAATGCTTTAACACGCTAAGTGTGGAAGAAACAGGCAACATATGAGTCGTCTTAGCATAGAATCGTAAAGGGAAAACAACAGCTTGTATAAAAACACCAAAATGCAGACCAATCATTACACCACTAGCTCCAAGATGGAATTTAAATAACATTAGACAAATGCTTCCCAGACCAAGCCCCCAATATCCCAATAATCCAATTAACATAGGTTGAAATGTATCTTTAATTCCTAATAATGCACCTGTAGCCGCTGTGTCAATTTCATTGAATAGCTGCATGGAAGCAACAATTAGCAGCAGACTCATAGATAGATCGAACACTTCTAAATCTATTGTTGATTCAGGTTTTAAAAAGAGCGAAACGATATATGTTCTCCCAAGAGCTACTAGCAACAGAAAGGTCAGGGCAAATAGTACGCTTATCATCATCCCAACAAATCCAGATATTCTAACTTTTTCAACATCCTCTTCTCCATACATTTGTGCGACTCTAGCAGTTATTGACTGCGCTAGTCCAACCGTAAAAGCTCTAATCATACTCCTAACCTGATTAGCAATTTGAAAAGCTGCTAGTGGAACAGTTCCTAAAGAACCCATTAAGTAGGTTGAAACTACAGCCAGACCACCTGCTGAAATATATAGCAATCCACTGGCCGATCCAACGCGAATGAGTTCCTGAAAAATTGAAGGGTCTGATTTGATATTGTGGCTCAATAGTTTGTAAGATTTGAGTTTTGGGCTAAGGTAAGTAAAACTTAGTATTACTAGCAGTTGTATCCACAATACAAGTGCTGTTGACCAGCCAATTCCAGCTATCCCTAATTCTGGAAACCCTAGCTTGCCAAATGCAAAAATATAGTTCCCGACAGCATTGATCGGAATGCTAGATACTAAAATTATTGGGATAATAACTGAAGAGTTAACAGCGATTAATACATTGCGTAACACCTCAAAACAAAATAGGGCAGGTAGTCCCCAAAGAACTGCTTTGAGATAGGACTGAGATTGATAAATCACCATTTTTTCCTGGTGGAGGAAGTTCATCCAGAGCGGCGCTGAACTGAGAATAAGCATCATGGGCAAGGCAAGTAATAGTGCTAAATAAAAACCCTGTGTCGTTATGCCTTTCAACTTATCAAATTGCCTAGAGCCAAAAGCAATAGATGCAATGGTATTAACTGCGGAGAGAGTATATATACCAAGGGTGAATAGAAACCGGAATGTCATATATCCCAATGCACCACCGGCAAGCGCCTTACTTCCAAGCATTCCCATAGTCCAAGTATCTACTGATAACATACTGATTTCCAGTAGTTGAGCAAGGCTTAAGGGAATGGCTAAAGTTAGGCACGCCCTAGCTTCTTGAAGGATGGTTGAATAGAAGGAGCGGGTGTTCATAGGCAATATAAATTTGCGAAGAGGGGGCAAGCGATGTCTAATCTGAAGTTCAGTCTATAGCAAATTTATATGAATTTCTACTTCCAACAAGCGATCGCTCTTTCCCTATCAAAAGAGCGATCGCTTAATTGATGTTCCTTACACCGTTTTGTCTTGCTCCGCTAGCTTCTGCTCTAGCCCTTCTTCAGACACAACAATTCTTAACTTATTTCTCAGTATTTTTATATCTTCCCAAAACATATCTTCCCATCTCAAACCCAGAACTTTTTTAGCTTTTTTACCCATCTGGAAACCTTTAGTTACAGTTTCTAAATAGAGCTGACCGTCAAAAATTTTCTCGTCTAACAATATATGAGACATTCGAGCCATCATTAAATAGTATACATTAGGTAGCATTGCTTGAGCTATATAAAAACCCTCTAAACCTATTTCTCCTAAATTATCTGTTTGAAACCCTGTAATTGCATGAAGAATATCGTGAGTTTCTCTGAGCCTTCTAAAAAAAAACTGATAGCGATCGCACTCTTTAACTTGATAATTTAAAGTTTGCAAATTGTTCCGATTCATATGTGTGGCATAAGTATAGCCGAGAGTGTTGGCTGGTATTGTGCTTAACTCTTCCAGAGAGTAGCGAGGACAGTAACCTTCTTGGAATAATTCTTCTAAGCCTGGAGCGCTATCGTATATAAGTTTTACCGCTTTCTCTTTGTTTCTTTCAATCAAAGTGCTATTGACGGTGTTGCCAATCTCAAAAACATTGTTTAAGCGACTGGGATTAATAGCTAAATCAAGCATATTCACTAAAATTTGAGCAAATTCAGCGCCGCTATAGCCAGTAAACATTTTTATTCCCCTTTAGTTGATTGCTGAATTTGATAAATTACATTGCTCTAAACATTGCCCGACACATACCTACAGAGTTTAAATACTTCAGAATAACCTAAATCGCTATGTCGAGGGGCAATTTTGGCAAACCGATTGGGTTTTAATGATTTCTTGTCTTGCATTTCGATAACTGAATCTGTATTCTAGAAAAACTTTTATCAGAATCGGAAGAAAAGTTTGCGGGATTCTCCTTGCTTGGCAGCAGAAAAAACTGTCTCAAAGTCCTCTAACTCGAACTCTTCTCCCAAAATATCGTCCAAATCGATTTGCCCGGAAGCCATCAAATAAAGTGCTTCTTCAAAAGAACCGTAGTTTACGGCATGAAATATCGGTTCTTTCTTCAGAATTTGATTTACATTCAGCGCAACAGGCTGATGCTGGCGGCTTTTTAAAATTATTTTTCCTCCCGGCCGAAGTGCTTGTAACATTGCATTTAGGGCTTCACTGGTTACTAGAGTTTCGATGATAAAGTCATAGTAATCTGGCTTTAACTCTCGATCGCTCGCAGCATCATAAATGGTTACATCCTCAAAACCATAAGCTTTGAGAATCTTGTGCGTCAGTTGAGAAATGCGGTTATCGCCATAGATTAACCCTGTTTCATGGGGTGCGATATTGGCTTTGAGAACAGCAAGAGAAGCCGCTATAGGTTCGGTATAGGCTCCCATCTTGAAGTCCACATTTTCAGGTAATAAATGAACCGCAGACGCAGGCACTGTTGCGTACTCTGCAAAAGCCCCTTGAAGGTGAATGCCGAGAAAAGAAGTATTTTGACAGTATGCTGTTTTGCCACTGGTACAGATATGACATTTGCTACAGGGAATTTGTGGATTTACAGTTACTCGGTTTCCCGATCGCAAGTTGCTGACATTCTTGCCAATTTCCTGAATAATCCCGGCAAATTCATGACCTAAAATCAGCGGATCGATCGATTTAACTTTGCCTTCAGCCACATAAATGTCGGTGCGACATAACCCTGCGGTTTTAACCTCGATCAGCACATCGTTATCCGAGTACGATTTAGGTTTTGGAATTGATTCTAGAGAGACTTTACCGTTTTTTTTGAGTAGTGCTTTCATAAGCTTTTTGTTTTAAAAATAGCAACGACCCTGACTTTTCTGAATTAGGTTGAAGCAGAATGAGGTACGATTTGCTTTGCTTTACTCGCTTCGCTATCGCCTTTTCATGAAGTTATAAGCACAATCTCCTATGAATTGGGTTTGAGGGTAAGGGGGTGCGGTGCTTGGTGTGTGATGAGCGGGTTCGAAAATCAAGCTCGCGATCGCCTCATAAGTATTGTCTATACCAAAAAGCGAGATCTCAATGAGCCTAACACACTTTCAGAAATTCTTGATCGCCTCATGGTTGATTTAGTTTTGCATAGCGACAAATAAAAAGTCACTGTACAAAATGGAAAATGACCAGTTGCGATCGCGCGCTATTTCCTCTTGAGCGTTGGCTGGAACGGATTGACGAGAGAAAGGGCGATCGCGATTTCGGATAGGGGAAAAGCGATCGCCCTTTCTTTACAAACTAAAAATAAGGGCGATATGCTCCTTATTTAAGTTGCATTTATTGTAAGTAAGAACGGGCTGCGTTAGATAGTTGCTCGTCCTACTTTGTGCCAATACGCCACAATTTGCGGTCATTTTTCGCTCATTTCCCAAAGCCTTGAGCCTGTCCCCCTTTTTTTGCCTGAAACCAGAAAGCCCTAATGCACCTCGAACCTGGTAAGTTTACAAATCGCTACTCGCTGTCCCGCTCTCAAAAGCTTAGTGCTTTGTCTCTAGAATGACAAGAGCTTGCAAAAACTCTAACTTTTAGAGATTTACGCCCCGACCTCAATATCTCAACTTGATATCTTGCACCATTGTCAATAAAAGGCTCCCTAGCTGGGTGGGGGGCGGGTTTATATAGGACTTGCGGAATAAGTCTGCGATCGCAAAGGCCAGAATTAAAGATGGAATGAAGCAGGCGGATAGATAAGTCTATCTGATCTATTATGCACCCAAAAACAACTTTTGATAATGGGTGAGGCAAACAAAGAGGTGTTTTAGAAAATTGACCTGGCTTATTCAGCAAGCCCTAATTAGAGGAATTTTTGCTCGTTGGTGCGGTATCATCCTTTAATGCACGAATGCTAGTTTTAGCAGTCTCTGGGTACAAAGATCCAAATTCTTTCAAGGCTTGTCCTGACTCTTCGGCAATATTTTTCAACCTTTCCCCAGGAGCATCTTCTGTTTCGCGAGCTTCTTCATACCACTCATTTGTGGTTTTAGGTCTTACGGAGTCAATCTCATGTAATTTGTCGCGACCTTCATTGTTTGAGGCTATGTTATTGCGTCCATAATCAACATTTGTTGTCAGCAGTATAAAACCGACTAGGGCAACAGCAAAAAACCGCTTTACCTGAAATACATTAAGTAGAGAACTGATGCCAGCGATCGCACTAGAAACCAAATTTGTCATGACTATACTCCACGAGTTAATTCTTGAATTTTTTGAACTTTTGGCATATCCTTAGCTCTCTCCAAACTTAGCTACTGTATTTTCAGCCGAACTTAGCTTTAACCTGTAACTAGCCTGATGAATAGAGCGATAGATTGGCGACGATCTGTGTAAAAAACCAACCTATTTTCAAGCCATTAGCTTTTTTGAGTTCAAATATAAGAATAACGGCAGCAAACATGATTCTTCCTCTAACAGAAGTCATAGCTTGGTGATGAAAAAGATTATTTTTTCACAGGCTATTGTATAGCTGGAAACAATAAATTACTTCTTATGACAGAGGTTAGGGGCTACGATGCTCAGGAAAGAAGGGGAAGAAGGGAATAGAATCTGCGATCGCCTCTACGGGGAGCGGTTTCTGAGTGCTAAACTGGCAATTTGACAAAAATTGTAATAAAATGCAACAAAGTGTGCTATAATTGTGAATGTGTCAAAATGTAATGCCCCGTATATGCTGGAGCCTTTGAGCCCTGAACAACCATGTCAGCCTCTTTATCCCAAGCCGTCTTACTTGTAGACGGCTATAACATGATTGGACTTTGGCCGCGCCTTAGTGACAAGCGCGATCGCGATGGTTTGGAGATGGCAAGGCGGCATTTAATCGAGGAATTAGTTAACTACAGCGCTTTTCTGGGTTTAGACGCAAGATTGGTATTCGACGCTTACTATCAAGACACTCCCTGCGTTAAAGAAATTATTACTAAGAATTTATCAGTCTACTACACTGAATTTGGTCAGACAGCAGATACTTATATTGAAAAATCCTGTGCAGTCCTCCGCTACGAGTTGCGATCGCTTAAGCGGCGGCTAATAGTAGCTACCTCAGACAGAGCTCAACAATTGACAGTCGTCGGCTATGGCGCTGAATGGATGTCCGCCCTGCAACTCGCCCGCGATGTCGAATCTACCTGTCGCCAGCGCGAAGGTAGGCATAACCCCCGCAAGCAATCCTCTAGCCGTTTTCTTGCGAGTTCTCTCAATCCTGAATCGCAAAAGCGTTTGGCACAATTAAGAATGGGACTGGATTAATTAAAAATTAAAAATTAAAAATTAAAAATTATTTTAAATCCTATTTAGGGGCAGTTATAGCAACCGCTTTCGTCATTTAGGAAATTCGCTCATAGCTGAAACCATTGACTCTCTTCCGCTCTTTCCCTAGCCCCTAGCCCCTAGCCCCTAGCCCCTAACCGCCCTGGCGGTTGCTAAAAAAAAAGTTTGTAAAAGGCCTTGCCAAATCCAATTTTTATCGCTACTATTAGTAAATGTGGCTAGTAAAAAAGGCTGCGATCCTCGGTAGCTCAGTGGCAGAGCGGTCGGCTGTAATGAACACCAGCAAAGGAGAAATCCAAAAGCTGAGATGACATAGCAGCTTTATCCGGTAACGGATACTGAAAAATCGGGTGAATTCAAGGAAGCCGCAGCACTTCGGGTGGCGGTAATCTTGAGCCAAGTCTGGCGAAAGGCAGTGGTTTCCACAAGTAGCCAGAAAGGTGCAGAGACTAGAGATGAGGAGCCTATCCAATAAATCTCACAGCGCCCGACATCCCGGAATGGGGATGATGAAATAGTCCACGCCTTACGGAAACGTTGGGATAAGTGTAACCGATTGGTCGTAGGTTCAAATCCTACCCGGGGAGTTAAAAAAAGCCGGAAGTTAGAAATTTCTAACTTCCGGCTTTTTTGCTAAATTTCTTTCTTCCTTCTTCTTAATCTTGACTATCCTGCGAAATCGGCGTTTCCCCAGTGCCATTATTCGCTCCATCTAACTCAACCTTATGCCCATTTACCTGATTTTGCAACAACTGCAACAGCATTGCTTCCAACTGCGATGATATTTCAACTTGCAGATTACCCGTGCGAATATTCAAATCTCGCTGGGGGAAAGGAATCTCAATCTTATGCTGCCGCAAATTTGCCTCTATTCGGTAATACAAATCGCTTTTAATTAAGAATTGCTTACTCGGTTGCGCCGTCCAAACTCGTAATTCAAAATTTAGGGCACTATCACCAAATCCCTTAAATAAAACTTGCGGTGGTGGAACTGAAAGCACGTCAGGATGACCAGTTCCCGCTTCCAATAAAGCGGTTTTTACTGCATTAACATCAGAATTATAAGATACTCCAATTGGCAGTCGTACTCCCGAAACAGGATTGTCATGGTTCCAGTTAATTAACTCTGTTTCCAAAAAGCGGGAATTAGGCACAATAATCGAAACTCGATCGAGAGTTCTAATCACTGTACTGCGACCGCCAATTCGCTCTACTATGCCTTTATATTCCCCAACTTCTACAAAATCGCCGATTTGAATTGGACGCTCCAAAATTATCACAAGTCCGCTGCCAAAGTTTTTGGCAATATCTTGCAAACCAAACCCAATCCCGACACCGAGAACACTAGCTAAAATAGTTAAGGAACTTAAATCTAGTCCCCAAATTTGTAACAAGACAATAGTGCCGATTGCAATTAAACTATATTTGGTAATAATCGCGATCGCTTCCTGGGCTCCGCGATTGATTCCTGCTACCTCCAAAATGCGCGCTCGCAAAACAGTAGTAGCTGTATGGGCAACAACTATCAACCCCCACAGAAAACCGCACAGAATCAATAAATCCGTGACAGAGTAAGCCTTTTCACCGACAGTAAAAATCTTGGAAATGAAGCTAGCAATCAGAATATTCGCGATTTTATAACTCCATCTCCGCGTCAGTGGAAATAGATTAGTAATGTAAAGCAGCGTAGCTACCCATAAACCGAATCGCGTACTAGCGAGGGTGAGATTGAGCAATAAATCAAAACTGCGCGGCGGATTTGGCTGAGATGGATTGGGTTCTGGAAAGAACATTCGTAACCCTCGGCGCAGGGTACGCGGCCAAAACCAACCTAAAACAATGTGAAATGCGATCGCACCCATCAAAATCGCGATCGCATTCACCACCGCATCTCGAATATACTTACCGCTACGTTGTTGTTGAGCTTCATTCACCGCTTGCTGAATTTGCGCCGCCCAAGTTCCCGCCTGTTCCCCTGGACTGCTACCTGCTGGTGCATCTAGTTGTGTCACCGTCAACAAGTATCTAGCAGATGTATCTGGAGGAGAAGAATTTGCTTTTAAATCTTTATTCGAGACAGAAACTAATAATATCGTTGGTAATAGATTGCGTTCCTCTACCTTTACCTGTACGGGTTCAGAAGATGAGACAGCATCTTTTAGTTGCGAATTAATTAAATTTGCCCGTTCCTTAGCTGTAAACTGTCCTGAACTGCTAACTTGAAAAATTTGCCTCCCATCTAAAATTACTGGCGCTAAGTCAAATTTGGTGCTAACTTGTGCTAATGCTGGAAAAGCCAGGAAAATGCAGGCAAGGGCGAGAATTACCCCAGCGATGCACCTTCCTGAGAAAACCATGAATTTATTGCGGTTTTTCTTCTCGATCGCTTTCACCCTGCTAGTACAGCCATTTCCATTTCCATTACTTTTTGCCTTGAGCATAAGTTCAAATACAAATTACCGCCAACTACTCTAAAATTTAGTTGAAGAGCGCAGATTTAACAATTCTTGGGTCGAAGCCAAAAGTTTAACAGTAACAGCCACAATTTCAACTTCGGGATTTAGTATAAACCGCCAACCAACCTTAACTCCAAATACCGGAGTTTGTACCTTACCGCTTACGTGAATTTCCCGATTCCCATCTTCTAAAGTTTCGATAACAGCCTGTTGCGGTTCCAGTTGCATCCCTTTAGCTTCGGCTTTGAGGTAGAGTGCGATCGCATCTCTGCCCACAATCGGATCTTCAAATGGAGCATAGAGCACACCGTCCGCAGCAAACAGATTAGCTGTAGCCTCAAAGTCGCTACAGTTGAAAGTTTGAAAATAGCTATGCACCACTGGATCTAGGGGATTAGTTGTACCAGGATTAGCTATCAAAATTGTTTCAGTCATGAAAAGTCTCGATAATTTAGTTATTTGAGTTTTACAGGATTTACGTATTCACTACCACCCTCTCTAGGTAGATTAAGTAGTCGGACATAAATAAACGCAGCCATGTCATTGCGAGCGAAGCGAAGCAATCGCAGGGGTTTGGGATTGCTTCGCTTTGCTCGCAATGACATCATTTATTTTTGTCCAACTACTTAGTAGTTACAAGGGCCAAGCTTTTCTCTTACCAGACGATCTCTAGCCCTGTCTAAGTCCCGATAAAAAACCTGGTTTCATAGAAGAATCCAGGTAGTTTAAAATATGCTAACAGTGGAAACTTAAACTCTATAATCAGAGAAAGTTCTTAGCCTTTTGCTTTACTTAGCCATCAAGTTAAGTAACTCTTGAGGAGATGCGAGCAAGTCGATCGCCACAAAGAAAATCTTGCCTTGAGGATCTATTAAAAACCGCCAAGCAATGTTCATACCAACACTCGCGCCAAACCAAGGAGTTTGAACTTTTCCTGTCACTTTAATCTGCGTGTAGCCATCGACAACCTCAGATACGCCGCGCTCTGGCATCATTTTCAAGCCAACACACTCTTCGCGCATATAGGCCAAAATTGCCTCTTGACCGACGATCGGCTTCTGGAAAGGTGGTTGTAGAGCACCCTTGGGAGCAAATAGACCAACAGCAGCCTCAAAGTCAAAGGCGTTCATGTTGTTAATGTAGCCAAGTACTGTCGGGTTTGTAACGCCTTCGATCGTGACTTGAGTCCGTTGCGCGATCTCAGTTGGGGGCACTACGGGATCTGCAACTTTAGCATAGCTGCCAGGAGCATTCGGATCGAAGCCCATGTTGACTACAGCATTACGCAGCACGGTGATTTGCTGACCACCATCAAGTTGCCGGATTGTTTGCAGCACTGCTGAGGCATTAGAAGAAAGCTTATAACCAGGTGGGATCGGAGCTACGAGTCCCTGAGCCATCCATTCTCCTAACTGATACCAGAAGCCCAATTTAATGTTCATGCTGAAGGAAGCATAGGAACGGTTAAGAGGAGTGTCAACACGGTTAGCTAAATCGCACATGACCTGTGTTTGAGCCAAAGGAGGCATCTGCTTAATTTGGGCTAGCAAACCATCGGCGATGACCATGCTGGCGGCTCCTGGGGCAGCAGGAGTAATTGTGATCCCCATTTCGGTGTAGGCAAACCAGAGTAATGCTAGTTGATCTTCAGCGCTGAGCTGGGCAAACTTGGCGATCGTGTCTGGGACAGCACTCGCAACCTGAGTGTTAGAGAAAATACCCTGAGCGGTCTCAATAGTAAACGGCATATGTAAATAGAGATTTTTGTTGTTAAGTTGCGAATCCAGTATCTGGGCTTCGTGAATCTCTTCTCCTTGTTTACACTATGTAACGATTTATTACATTTTGTCAACATACTTTGCAAATTCAGTAGTTTTAAAATTAAGATTATAAGTTTGCGTTATTTATCTCATCCTAAATAATCGCCCATATCATATAAGCGCTAAAATATCAAGAGATAATCCCAGAAAAAACTAAAGCCATAACTGGGAAAGATTTCTGAAACCTTGAGAGGCATCCAATGAAATCCCCAATTACCAGCACTCAGATTAAGCAGAAAGCTTTAGAATTGGGATTCCACAAGGTGGGGATAGCGCAGGCAGATGATGCCCCTTATTCAGAGGTAGAAAGGTTGCAGGGTTGGTTGAAGGCTGGATATCAAGCAGATATGGCATGGATGGCTAATCCAAAGCGCCAGGATATTCGTCTAGTGATGCCAGAGGTACAGTCATTAATATGTATTGCCCTCAATTACTATACTCCTCACCAGCGCCCACAAGGGTCAGAATATGCGAAAATTTCTCGCTATGGTTGGGGGCGGGATTACCACAAGGTGATGCACAAAAAGCTGAAGGTGTTAACTAACTGGCTGCGATCGCAAGGTGAGGGAATTGAAGCGCGATATTATGCAGATACTGGGCCAGTACAAGATAAAGTTTGGGCCGAGCGGGCCGGTATTGGGTGGATTGCGAAGAATGGCAATGTAATTTCGCGGGAGTATGGTTCTTGGATATTTTTGGGGGAAGTATTAACGAATTTGGAGTTAATGCCTGATACTCCTCACGCCGAACATTGTGGCACTTGTACTCGCTGTATTGATGCTTGTCCTACTGGGGCAATTACTCAGTCTTTTGTGGTGGATGCTAATCGGTGTATTGCTTATCATACGATTGAGAATCGAGATGAGAAGTTGCCTGATGCCATTACTTCTCATTTACAGAATTGGGTTGCAGGTTGTGATATTTGTCAAGATGTTTGCCCTTGGAATCAACGTTTTGCTAAGGAAACGGATATGGTGGAGTTTCAGCCTTATCCTGAAAATATAGCGCCGACTCTCACAGAACTAGCGGAAATATCAGATGATGAATGGAATCGGAGGTTTACTGCTTCGGCTTTGCGGCGGATTAAGCCAGAGATGTGGCGAAGAAATGCTAGGTTGAACCAGGAAAGGAATAAAAGTGAATTAAATGATTAATAATTAGTTAGTTGCTTATTGCTAATGGCTAATGGCTAATTGCTAATTGCTAATTGCTAATTGCTAATTGCTAACTAAAGGTAAGGTGGGTGTTCGTCAGAAAGCGATTTTTTTCATAGCAATAGGTGGTTGTCGGCGAGCGCCCACCCTACAAGTCAACAACTAACAACTAACAAATAACTACTAACAATTAAAAATGACTAAAGTAATTATTTTTGATTTTGACGGTACTTTGGCTGATACCTTAAATGCGATTGTGACTATTACTAACCGCTTATCTGTGGAATTTGGTTATAAACCCGCTACTAAAGACGAACTTGCAGAAATTAGAAACTTAAATTCTTGGGAAATTATCAAGCATTCAGGGATTTCTATGTTTAAACTGCCATTTCTAGTGAGAAGAGTAAGAAAAGAGTTGAGAAATGAAATTCAAGAAATTAGATTGTTTCCCGGAATTAAAGAAGCTCTACTAGAGTTAAAAAATCAAGGTAATCAACTGGGGATTATTACTTCTAACTCTAAAGAAAATGTTTTAGCATTGATGGAGAGAAACGGGTTGGAAGAAATATTTGATTTTATTTACACGGGAACGACGCTATTTGGCAAACACAAAGTGATTAACAATTGGCTAAAGCAAGCTGCTGTCAAGCCAGAAGAGGTTGTTTATGTAGGAGATGAAACGAGGGATATAGAGGCGGCTAAAAAAGCTAAAATTAAAATAATTGCTGTGAGTTGGGGATTTAATGCAAAAGCAGCTTTGGCAGAACATAAACCTGATTTTTTGATCGAACACCCCCATCAATTAATTGAAGTTATAAAAAACTGGTGATCGGGGATTAATCTGTTTCGCCTCGGTTTAATGCTGTTAGCACTGCTTGCTGGCTAACATCCTGGTAAACTTTACGTAAATACTGCATAGCGGCCTCCATTGGAGAAGTTGATTTGTTACTTTTATCTCCATCAGTTGCTAGAATTAGTGGCCCTAAAATATCTAAAACTGTTTCGCTGGCTGGCGGCGGTACTATTACTACTAGAGATGATTCTAGCTTTTGGTTATATTCCCAAAACTGGTAAACTTTTGGTAATTGGTAATTGGTAATTGGTAATTGGTAATTGGTAATCGTGGAATTTTCCTCTGAGTCAACTTTAGCACTGTTTTCCTCTCCTTTTCCTCGCAATTGTCGCAGTTTTGTCAAAATTTGTTCTTTGGTTCGTCCTCGGAGTTGAAAGAGTACAAATGGGTCTTCGCTGAAGCGTTCTCCTAACAAGTAGTAAACTGCACTAATGTGTTTACAAGGATTGGCTTTATCGGGACAACTACATTGGGAATGAACATCGGACAAGTTAAAGGGAAATAGTCTCTTACCAGCAACGGCAAATACATCTTCAATATTTTGGGGCATTTCTCCTGCTAATAGTTTGGCAGAAAAAACTGCTCTTTGAGCCATATTTTCAGTGATATAACCCCAATCTTCGTCGCTGAAAGTATCTAGCCAAAGAGAAATTTGATATGGTTCTGGTTCTGTGCCTCTAACTTGGGCAATTACCTTTTGACCTTGAAACTCAATGCTCAGAACGTTACCCTCTCTTGCATACTTCCAGCCTCGTTCTAAACGCTTTTTAAAACGATAGGAATTGATCAAATCAAGCCATTGTTCTGTCCACCATTGTTTGTCGCTCATAGGTATTTTAGGTTTTAGTTTTTGAATTTAAAGTTGTACAATCAATGTAGGGGCAATTCCCCTGTGGTTGCCCGTATCAATGCCTGCGGCTGGCTACGCCTACGGGGGTAGGCACGGGGGCACTACCCCTACAAATCTGTATGAATGATTTAAGCTTGCTATATTACTCTCCTTCTTCTTCAATGATAGCATTGCGGTCTAGTATTAGTAAATTACGTAATTGGTCTGTATCAAGTTCTGTAAGCCAATTTTCGCCACCGCCAACTACTTGCTCAGCTAGAGCTTTTTTACTTTCTATCATGTCATGAATTTTCTCTTCTAAAGTACCCGTGCAAACGAATTTATGTACTTGCACATTGCGCGTTTGACCGATACGAAAAACGCGGTCTGTTGCCTGATTTTCTACTGCTGGATTCCACCATCTGTCATAGTGGAAAACGTGGGTAGCTCGCGTTAAGTTCAGACCAGTACCGCCAGCTTTTAAGGATAAAATCATAATCGGGGGCCCTTGAGGGTCATGCTGGAAACGGTCGATCATTTCTTCTCGTTGCTGTTGGCGAGTGCCACCATATAGGAATAATATTTCTCTACCTAAGTGTTTTTCTAAATGGGCTTTGAGTAGATGTCCCCATTCGGCAAATTGGGTAAAGATTAAGGCCCGGTCTTCGGCTGATAAAACCTCTTCTAACATTTCATCAAGTCGCTGTAACTTTCCTGATTCTTGAGAGTTAATTTCTAATTTTTTACTCTTCCCTTCTTCCTTCGATAAAATTGGATAGTTACAGATTTGCTTGAGCTTAACTAGCAAGGCAAGTATCATTCCTCGCCGCTGGATGCCATCAGCAGATTCAATAGCTGCTAATGACTCTTCAACAACTTTTTGATAAATGTCAGCTTGGTCAAGTGACAGAGGACAAAATACTGTCATTTCTTGTTTTTCTGGCAAGTCTTGGATAATGGTTTTGTCCGTTTTAAGGCGACGCAAAATAAAGGGTTGAACAAGGGAGCGCAAAGTCTGTAAAGAGTCTTTATCCCCATATTTCTCAATCGGTATTGCAAATCGTCTCTGGAAGAAATTACGCTGTCCTAAATAACCAGGATTAAGAAACTCTAAGATTGACCACAATTCTTGCAGTCTATTCTCTACGGGTGTACCCGTTAGAGCAATTTTAAATGAAGCTTCTATCTGTCGCACTGCTTGCGATTGTTTTGCCTCTGAGTTCTTAATATTTTGAGCTTCATCTAAGACTACACCTTGCCATTTAATGCTCTGAAGTTCTTTCGCATCTCGGTAAACTAGCGGATAGCTGGTAATTATCAAATCCTTGCCTTTAATTGCAGTAGCAAAGGCTTTACCTTTAGGTCGTTTATTGCCGTAATGTTGTAAAACTTTCAGGCTAGGCCCGAATTTCTTGACTTCACGCTCCCAGTTGCCTAATACTGAGGTCGGACAAACGAGTAAGGTAGGACTTTCTAGTAATTCTTGTTCTTGCAGGTGCAGCAGAAAAGCGATGAGCTCTGCGGTTTTTCCCATCCCCATATCGTCCGCTAAACAAGCCCCCAACCCCCATTTTTCTAAGAAAGATAACCAGCCAACTCCTCGTGCTTGATATGGGCGCAATTCTCCCTGAAAACTCTTAGGATTGATGGCATTTACTGATTCATTGTTACTGAGAGTATTGAGTAATTCCTGAAGTTGACCTGTGGCTTCAAAGCTAACTACTGGAAGTTTTTCTATTGTCTGAGTGTCGCCGGAAGCTAAACGCAAAGCATCTTCTAAAGAAAGTGTCATTTGATCTTTGCGACTGGCAAAAAAAGCTTGAGCAGCTTTGACATCGGGAGCTCGTAATTCTACCCACTCGCCGTTTATTTCTACTAAAGGCGAATTAAGAGCGATTAGTCTGTCAAATTCTGCTTTGGAAATTTGTTGTCCGCCGATGGTTAATTTCCACTTGAAATTTAGTAGGCTTTGTAAGCCTATCCGGTTGTCAGCAGTTTTTAATGAGGTAGTCGGCGTTTCTGCTTGAATACTTAATCCTAAACGACTTGCCCATCCTTCCCTATTCGTTAAACTCGGCGGCAAAATTACACCTAATCCGGTGTCAGTAAATCGCCACGCAAATGACTTGATAAATTCGTAAGCTTGCAGCGGGTTAAGGTGACAATATTGAGGGCTTTGCTGTTGTAATGTTGGTTCGATTAAGGGATAAAGTTTTGAAGCTAAACCCAAGCCACTTAGGAGGTTTTCTTGAGGAAATTCTAATGTCCTTCCTCGATAATTTAAACGCTCTACTGGGTGATTCCAGATAGTTGTTGCATCTACTAAAAATTGTGGGTCATCGGCTGCTTGCAGACAGTAATTTAAAGTCCAGTCTCTTTTGCCTGATGAGGGTGGAATTAGGTGAAATCCAGTGCGAAATTGATTTTGTTCTGCGAGGGCTAAAAGTGGGGATTTCCAAGCGGCGATCGCATTTTCTAAACGTTCTAAGTTATCTGGTTCTAATTCTACAATATTGGACTCTTGTTTTAAGGCTTTTAGCCATCCGCGTACAGGGTTTATTGCTGCGATTTCTAAATTTTCATGGCAGGATATTCGCACTTGAGTATCGATGATTCTGCTCAAAAAGCCTTTCAGCAATTCTTGAGAAGTTGGTGGCAAATCTATTGATTTTGGTAATTGGTAATTGGTAATTGGTGATTGGTAAATTTCTTCTTGGTTGTCCCCTCTTCCTTCTTCCTTCTTCCTTCTTCCTTCTTCCTTCTGGTAAGTACGGCAAGCAGTTGGCATTTGTTTGGCAAAATTTGCGAGGCGAATTCGATCTGTTTCGCTGTCGAGTAAGGGCTGCCAAATTGCTATTTTAGAACCGTTTAAGCTTTCTAATGCTGGTAAGAATTTACCTCTAGCTAGTAAATCTAAACTCCATCTACTGACGTGCGACCAAAAACGTAAGTCCGAGCCGACAAAAGATTCTGCATCTGCACCAAGGGGGAGTGCTTGTAAGAAGGTAAATGCTTCTAGGGGATGAAGATAGAATCCTTCTATTTGCCAGGGGTAAAGGTACTGCGATTCTGTTTCTGTACTTTCTAAAGATGTGGTTGCGGAATGCAGGGGGATGAGATTTTCAGTGGATGCTAATATCTGGGTGGGGAGTGCGATCGCGCGATTTTCCCACCGATTTGATAATTTTGAGGTGGTAATTTCTGGGTCTTTAATTTTCTGGGATGTCTTCGACTTACCTTTTTTTTGCTTTTGGGTTTCCGGGTGATTTTTTTGTGGCTTTTCGTCGATTTCTGGTAAGAGCCGATTTAGTTTTTTTGATTGGTGTAACGATATTAAGAAATTATTTAATTCTGCTTCCCCCATTGTATATGGATTGTGCAAATATTCGCTAGTTTCAGGGGTAGAGCTTGGGGTAATTCTCCGCCAAGTTTCTCCCCAAATAAATAAATAACCGCCGCGCTCTAGTAGCCAAGTACCGTGTAAAATTGCCATTTATTTTATCCTTATACTCTCCGATTATTTGGAAGAGCTATCTATATTTAGTGCTATTGATTCAATTATTGTAAGTAGTAAGCTCATAATATCATCTTAGGACTTACGCACCGATCGCGTAGCGCCGCCCAGAGAGCGGTGTTACGGCATTAACTTTTAATTTTTAATTTTTAATTTTTAATTTCCTGCGGCGTTACGGTATTAATTTTTAATTTTTAATTTTTAATTTTTAATTCCCTCTCGCACTCTAGCTGTTCTAATGTTACGATTGCCACAGAGAAAGAACTGTGGTAGATAAAGGAAAGACGACTACATGGTAGATATAGACAGGTCAATATCCTTTGATGGACGGGATATTAGGCTGAAGATTGGCTTACTAGCACCGCAGGCAGGAGGTGCTGTTTTGATCCAGTCGGGAGACACCTCGGTTTTAGTCACAGCTACCCGCGCACAGGGTCGAGAAGGGATTGATTTCTTGCCCCTGCTGGTAGATTACGAAGAGAGATTATATGCCGGAGGTAAAATTCCGGGTGGTTTTTTGCGGCGGGAAGGTCGTCCGCCAGAAAAAGTAACTCTCACGGGTCGTTTGATTGACCGTCCGCTGCGGCCGCTGTTTCCAAGCTGGTTGCGGGACGACATTCAGGTTGTGGCTACAACGCTCTCGATGGACGAGGAAGTGCCGCCGGATGTGCTGGCGGTGACGGGGGCTTCAGTGGCGGTGCTGCTGGCAAAGATGCCGTTTTACGGCCCGATGGCGGCGGTGCGCGTAGGTTTGGTGGGTGATGATTTTATTATCAACCCAACCTATAAGGAGATTAAGACGGGTGAATTGGATCTGGTGGTAGCGGGTTCCCCCGACGGGGTGATCATGGTGGAAGCGGGTGCTAACCAGTTACCAGAGCGGGATATTATTGAGGCCATTGATTTTGGTTACGAGGCTGCGTCTGATTTGATTCAGGCTCAGCGGGAAATCATGGCGGAGTTGGGGATTGAGTTGATACGGGAGGAGAGGCCGGAAACAGACCCGACGCTGGAGAATTTTATCCGCGATCGCGCCGAAGCTCCGATCAAACAAATTCTATCTCAATTTGAGTTAGATAAAAAAGCTCGCGATACCGCCTTAGATGAGGTGAAGGCAGCAGCGGTGGTAGCTGCGATCGCAGAACTTGCCGAAGACGATCCCGTGCGCGTAGCCGCAGGTGTTGATAGCAAAGCGATCGCTAATGTCTTCAAAGATGTCACCAAAAAGCTGATGCGCCGCCAAATCGTCGAAGACGGCGTGCGCGTGGACGGCCGCAAGCTAGACGAAGTGCGCCCAGTGTCCTGTCGCGTCAGCGTATTGCCCTCACGAGTTCACGGGAGTTCGCTGTTTAATCGCGGCTTAACTCAAGTGATGTCTGCTGTCACTCTCGGAACTCCGGGAGATGCCCAGGACTTGGGAGATGACTTACACCCCCAAGACGAAAAGCGCTATTTGCATCACTATAACTTCCCCCCTTACTCTGTCGGAGAAACCAGACCGATGCGATCGCCCGGACGACGGGAAATCGGTCACGGAGCCCTAGCAGAACGGGCAATCCTCCCCGTATTGCCTCCGCAAGCAGATTTCCCCTATGTAATCCGGGTAGTTTCAGAAGTCCTTTCCTCCAACGGTTCCACCTCAATGGGTTCCGTTTGCGCCTCGACGCTAGCATTAATGGACGCAGGCGTTCCCCTGATCCAACCTGTAAGCGGCGCGGCGATGGGATTAATTAAAGAAGGCGATGAAGTCCGCATCCTCACAGACATTCAGGGGATTGAAGACTTCTTAGGCGACATGGACTTTAAAGTAGCGGGCACCGATACCGGGATTACAGCTTTGCAGATGGACATGAAAATATCTGGTTTACCCTTACAGGTAATCGCAGAAGCCATCCACAAAGCCAAACCCGCGCGGCTGCACATTTTAGAGAAAATGCTCTCTACCATTGACAAACCGCGCACAACGATGTCACCCTTCGCGCCTCGCCTGCTGACGCTGAAGATTGAACCCGAATTCATCGGTTTAGTTATCGGCCCAGGTGGTAAAACCATTAAAGCCATCACCGAAGAAACAGGCGTAAAAATTGACATTGACGACGACGGCACTGTAACGATCGCAGGTAACGATAGTGAAAGAGCCGCTCGCGCCTACAATATTATCCAAGGCATGACGCGCAAGCTAAATGCTGGAGATGTCTACGTTGGTCGCGTCACCAGGATTATTCCGATCGGTGCTTTTGTCGAGATTTTACCTGGAAAAGAGGGAATGATTCATATTTCCCAATTAGCGGATTACCGCGTAGGTAAAGTCGAAGATGAGTTGGCTGTTGCCGATGAAGTGATCGTGAAAGTGCGGGAGATTGACAACAAAGGCCGGATTAATTTAACGCGCTTGAACATTCACCCAGATGAAGCCGCCGCCGCCCGCGAGCGATAAACTGATAACGAGGAATGGCTAATTGGTAATTGGTAATAGGTAATTGCAGATTACTAATTGCCGATTAGCAATTACCTAGTTCCCCACAGTTAACTGTTAACTGTTAACTGTTAAAACCAGTAAAAAAAATATATATAAGTCTTTTTTTGATAAATTCTGCCCTTATAAATAACTTTATAGATAACTAAATTATTCTGCCTTTATATATTTTCTGTCTTCTGCCTTCTGCCTTCTGCTTTGAGGAATCATGGTAATACTACAACATCTGTGGGAGTTAATATTATTTCTAGTGATTTTATTGGGGCCATTGCCTTTATGTTTATGTTTTGCTCTGATTAATCAAACCGACAATATTAAATCTTCCTTACCCCATTTTTTATTAGTAATATTAACAGCATGGAGTATTATTCAAGTTAGTCTAGGTCTAATTTTAGGAACCTTTGAAAAACTAACTCTAACTCCAGTTATTTTTACAGAACTTATTATTTCTATTATCGGTTTTTGTCTGATTTATTTAAAAAAATATACTTTTTCATTTGTGCTTGCAAAGCTACCAAAGCTCAAACAACCACTCAATAAAATTGAACTACTAATTATTAGTTCTGCGGCTGCTGTGGCGCTGGTTCTCTTGTTGATAATAGCAACCAAGCCAATCACTAACTACGATTCTTTGTGGTTTCACTTACCCGCCATCTCTCGCTGGTACCAAACAGGTGCTTTAACTTTATTAGACTCAACAGGAAATTGGATCTTCGATCACCAAGATGCCATAGTTTACCCTTATAATTGGCACATTTTAAATTTTCTATCCGTTCTCCCTTTTGGCGAAGATTTCCTCGTAGCTTTTCCTCAGCTAATTGCTTGGATAATCCAGGGAATTTCCGTCTATCTTTTGAGCATTTATTTTGGTGCAAGTCGCATCAATAGCATGGCAGCTTCATCTTTATTGTTGACTGTGCCGATGATGATTAACCAGGTTAATACTATTCATATAGATTTACCATTGTCTGCATTGTTTACTGTAAGTCTATATTTTGGCTTATCTTATTATAGCCGCAGAATTATATCTGATTTTGCTCTATTTTTGGCTGCCTTGGGACTGTTTACAGGCATTAAAATCACCGCCATTATTTATGGGGCTTTTATTTTGGGGGGATTGGCAATATTAGAACTTAAAAAAATCTGGTTAAGACCCAAAAATACACAATTTAATTTTCAGCTAAAATCACCCCTACTATTCTTAGGAATAGCCCTATTATTGTTTCTAGGAGGATTTTGGTATGTGCGAAACCTTCTGCACATCAATCATCCAATTCAGAATTTTACTGTACTTTCGCCAAGTCTGCCTGTATCTCCACCGCCGAAAAATTTAGAATCACCCGAATATTTAAAGATTTGGAAAAGCACTTTATTGAATCAATTTGACATCACAAAAATATCTAATTGGCAAATTTTTATCTCCCAAATAATTGCTAGATTGCAGTTGCCATTCATCGCCATGTCATGCCAGATATTAGCATGGCTAGTTTTCGCCAGCTTTAAGAAGCGAATACCCCCAATAAATGAGAAATTTGTTTCTTTGATTATTTTACTTGTTGGCACAGGTTTTTTGTATTTTATTACACCATTTAGTTCTGGTACTGGAGGCGAAATAGTTGGTCAGCTAGGCCCTTTGTTAGGATTTAATCTAAGATATGGATTTCCATTTTTAAGCACGATCGCTGTCACCGCAGCCGTGAGTGCTACCTTAGTCAGAACTACAGATAAATTAATTGTATTAACTGTTTTAATTAGCAGTATTGTAGGTATTTTTAGCAGTGAGATTTTTGATGCTATCAAGAATGCCTCTTTTACGGGAAATAGTATAATTTGGGGTAGTAAACTGATTGACCAGTTTAAATCTTCTCCGATAGAAGCTAGTAAAACAGTAATCGCAATACTGGGCCCTAACCTGATTGATATATGCAAATATGTAGGAATTTATTTGATTTATTTATTGTTTATTTATCTCCTGACTTGGCAATTATCTCAGAGTAGATTTCTAACAACACTATTACCTCCCTTTCAGCGTTTAAGTCAGACAATTGTGATTTGTAGTTGTATAGCGTTAATAGCTAGTACAACTTGGGTGTGGCGAGAAAAACGAGAGGTAAATCGGACTGAAATTTATCAAGGAATGTATGACTATCTTGAAAAGAATACACTTCCTGGTGAAAAAATTGGATTCTTTTTAAGTCACCGCAGTTACCTTTTTTACGGAAAAAACCTAAATCGGCAAGTTTTATATATTCCCTTGAAAGAAAAATTTAATCAGAGTACTAAATGGGCTGATAATTTGCGGCAAAATGGCGTTAAAATAGTTGCATTAGGGCCTTTGACTTCCCTTGATGAAAATACGAAGAAAACTGTATCTTGGTTAACGAGTGATGATGGGTATTTGGAATCTGTTTGGGGTGAAAATGTTAGTCAAAAGTCTGTGTTATATCGATTGAAAAGTAAATAATTGCACTCGGTAAAACCGTTCTCTGGGCGGTATATTACCACCCAAAGGGCGGCGTTACAAACCACTAACAATTAACAAAATAATGCTTAATAAAGAACCACCTTTATTTTCTGTAATTATTCCTACTTATAACCGTCCCGATCGGTTATGTATTTGTCTTCAGGCGTTAGTTAAAGTTGATTATCCCCGCGATTATTTTGAGGTGATTGTTGTCGATGATGGTAGTAAAATGCCACTAGAAAATTATGTGATTCCCTTTGAAAAGTGGCTGAATATATCACTACTAACACAACCAAATTCAGGGCCGGCAAAAGCTCGAAATATGGGTGCAATGGCGGCAAAAGGTAAGTTTTTGGTATTTACTGATGATGATTGTACGTCGGCTGCTGATTGGCTGAAAAATTTAGAAATTAGAGTTACGGCTATACCCGATTGTTTAGTGGGTGGTAAAACTGTTAACGCTTTGCCCGATAATCTTTATTCTACTGCTAGTCAACAACTCATCGATTATCTTTATAGTTATTATAATGCTAATCCCGATCGAGCGCGATTTTTTGCTTCTAATAATTTTGCCATATCAACAGCTTATTTTCAAAGTATAGGCGGGTTTGATACTACTTTTCCTCTGGCTGCTGGTGAAGACCGGGAATTTTGCGATCGCTTGCTCGATCGAGGCTACTGTATGATCTATGCTCCTGAAGTTGTAGTTTATCATGCTCACGAACTGACGCTGAGTAAATTTTGGCAGCAGCAATTCAATTATGGTCGCGGTGCTTTCCGTTTTCAGCAAATCAGCGCTGAACGTGGTAGTAGGCAAATGCAGCATCCCTCATTTTATCTCAATTTACTAACTTATCCTTTTTCCCAGCCATCAGGTATAAAAATGCTGTTAATTGCAGGATTATTTATACTTTCGCAAGTGGGAATTGCAGCCGGATTGTTTTGGGAGAAGGGAGAAGGGAAATGGGGGAGATGGGGGGATGGGGGGGGTGGGGAAGATAGAGGAGATGGGGGAGATGGGGAAGATAGGGGAGATGGGAAATTAGCAATTAAGTAGAAGGAAGAAGGATTTAGTTATCTAGGAGAGAAGGAAGAATGTTTATACATTCAGCTTTTTAGCCATCCTTATCTTATGTTTAATTAGGTGGATTTACTTGGCAATTAGCAATTAGCAATTAGCAATTAGTAATTAGTAATTATTATTGAGCTTGCGACTTGCTAAACCCCTTACTTGTTCGTCAGAATCGTGGAGCGATCGCGCTTGCAAAAGAGACAGTGCTCCGGGATGATGGGGATAGTGTTCGATAATTGCCTCCAAAGCTGTAAAGCGAGGATTGTAAGGGAAAGAACCTTTCTGGTTATAAGGGTCATTGATAGCGCGATCGCACAAAAATTCAAACATTCCTGGTTCTTCTTTCCACCCCCGCATCAATTCCAAGACTGCAATTACTCGCACATGAGAGTCAGGATCGCTTTCTGCTCTACTTTTGAGCCATGCTAAAGTTTCCGAGTCATTCTTCCAACCCCGTGCTAATTTTTGTACGGCGGCTTGTCTGACACTTGGGCTCTCGTCGCACTCAGCCTGGGCCTTCAACAAAGCCAAGGTTTCAGCATCGCCAGGCCACCTGGAAGCAAGTTCTTGTACGGCTGTCTGCCTTAGCGCTACATCATTTGAGTGAACTAGAGATTTCAGCCAAGCTAAAGTTTCCGGTTGGTTTGACCATCCTTGGGCGATTTCTTGGACGAGTACAGTTCGCAGGTAGGAATCGGGTTCTGAATCAGCTAAAGTTTGGAGGAAAGACAAGGTTTCAGACTCCTGCGGCCAACCCCTGGCTATTCCTCTGAGTGCAGCTTCTCGCACGTTCAAATGAGTATTTGACTCGGCTAGATTTCTTAGCCAGTGGAAGATTTCTGGATGTGAAGATCGCAGTTTAGCTATCTCTTGGACGGCCGCTTGTTGGACAATCCAATAATCATCCGATTCAGCTAATGTTTTTAATAGGGTTAATGTTTCTGGACTTTGCGGCCAACCTCTTGCTATTTCTTGAAGGGCGATTTCCCGTACTTCTACGTCGCGATCGCTCTCGGCTACAATTTTCACAAAAGTCCAAGTTTCCGGGAAATCTTGCCATCCTCTAGCTATTGCTTGTACAGCCACTTCTCGGACTGCGGAATTAGCCTCAGATTCGGCTATGGTTTTCAGTAACAGATAAATATCGCGATCGCCCCCCCAACCCTTCCCCAACTCTTCTAATGCAGCTTTTCGCACTTCCTTACTCTCGTCAGACTGGGCTAACCCCCTCAGCAAAGACAAAGTATCTCGATCGTCTCGCCAACCCCGCGCCAATTCTCGCAGCGCCACTATTCGCAGAGTTAAACTGCTTGTCTGGGTTAGTTTTTTGATTTGGGACAAAGTTTCAGCATCCTCCGACCACCCCCTGGCGATCGCTTCCCAAGCTGCTACTCGCACCGTTAAACTTTCGTCAGTTTCAGCAATTTTTCTCAGTAAAACCAAGATATTCGTTTGATTTGGCCAATTTTTAGCTAATTCCTGCACCCCTACAGTGCGGACTGCGGGACTGCTATCTAACTCCGCGAGGTGTAACAGCAAAGGTAATGTACCTGTCGCTTCCCGCCAACCCCTTGCCAACTCTTGAGCTGCTGCCGATCGCACGGCCCAACTGCCATCAGATTGAGCTAAGTTTTTGAGCAGGAACTCCATATCTCCCACTTGAGACCAACCCCGTGCCAATTCTTGAGCGGCGGCGGCGCGGACTTCCCCAGTGTCGTTGGACTCAAGCAGATTCAACAGCCAAGTATAGGTTTCCGATTGGTGTTTCCAAGTAGTCGCGATCGCTCTAATTGCCTGCGATCGTACTTGATAAGTTTCCTGCAACTCTTGAGCGCTTTGATATAAAATCAGAAAGCCAGTACCGTACTGAGATAAACTCTTAAAAGAATTGAGCAATCTAGTATCAACTGTTACTTTATCCCGATTTTTTGTTTCTAACAGACATTGAGCTGCCAAAAACAGATTGATAAATCTTTCTTCTTGACCGTTTTGGTCAATCAAATACTCAATAATTTCTGATACACCCTGTTCATCCAAGCCTCCTGCAACCAGCCGTAGGACTTCATGCCAGGATGCTTCCCGCCAGTGTCCCCCGAAAATTTGTGTTTTGAGTTCGGCTGTAGTCAGCTTGCCAGATTGAACTTGTTCTACGATTAACTCCGCCGCAGTCCGGGCATTATTGTCGGCAATAAGTTTTTGTAACATAGGTGTCGAGGCAGTTTCCAGGTAGCTGGCACGAATCTGATTGCTATTTTTATAGATTAAGGCATTTTTGCCCTTCTAGATAACTATAATGTTTCTACCCTTAGACCTTGTACCTTCTGCTATATTACCATTCCCCTCGAACCCTAAAAGCCGCCCAATAATAATAGGACTTACACTCATAGCTCTAGAAACCGGGTTTTTGAGAGCATCTGTGGGTCACGCAGAAGGCAGGAGGCAGGAGGCAGGAGGCAGGAGGCAGAAAGTAGAAGTAACAATGAAGTATTTTCGTAAAAAAACCCGGTTTATGAGGTTGGTGCGTAAGTCATGTAAGAATTACTATAGATATGATTTCATTGCAAAGAATTCCCTAAAATTATCGTAGTAGTAAATACGAAATCAGCCTTTTTTTTATACCTCATATCGCTTTTAAGAAGTTCTAGAAACTCTTGATGTCCCGCACTTGTCCGACCCACTAAACAACCCGCGCCATAAAAACCAATATCATCAAGCGGCAAATTATTGCCGTGATGTTGGTTAATATCATATAAGCCAGTATAGATTTTACCTTCTCTCTTGTACGTCTTGTACAAATCTCTGTATCCTGAGATTTGTTTTGTCTGTACTAAGGCTTCCTGAGCATCACCACCATTTCCCCAATGATAGCCTATTTCCCAAGCTGTATATTGACCCGGCTTGATACGGAAAGCTCCCATAACATCTTGAGGATGATCTGTGTAATAAATTCCGGGTTCTGTGGTTGCTTCCCACTTTTTTACGAGCCGAGGCTTACCATCAATCACTTCGATCGCTAATCGTAAGTCATTAAATTTATTCGGTTCGTTCTTGTTTAGTTTTCCATCTAGATTCATGCCCTCAATATACACAATGTTGTAATTTCCTTCGCCTGTAAACACTTGATATCCTTGACTTTTCATATAGCGGATAACTCGCTCGGCAAGAGAAGTCTTACGGTTCGGTTTTATGGCAGTTGGAGGTTTGTTCACCACATTAACTGCATAGGACGCAGAAACATCTAAAATAGAATTGGGAAATTCGTTAAAAGCTTTATTGATTAGTGACTCGCCCAAAGTCATCTTGTTAGTTGGCAATAGCAAAAACGAGATTGCACTCAAACAAAAAGCTAGAGGAATAGTCAAACTCCGCCGATTTTCGGGTTCATCAAAAATATGTTGACAATCAACTATACAAGATGTATTTTTTGTGAATTTAGCAGATTTTTTCATAACCTTAATCGCACCCTGAATAGACAACAACAATCTGCTAAATATTTTTGTACTTAACTTTGTACTTAAAGCAGACAAGACTTACGCTCATGGCCATAGAAACCGGCTTTTTCAGAGAATCTGTGGGTCACGCAGGAGGCAGAAGGCTGCTATGCAGAACGAAGTATTTTCGTAAAAAAACCCGGTTTCTTTGGTTGGGTGCGTAAGTCCTAGCAGAGTAAAACTAATCATTGTAATTTTCATATAAAAAAGTCAATACCTGTAAATAGGACATTGACAAATAACTTCATTTGTCCATTGCTGGTGTTGACACTATATAGCAACCGCCACAACGGTTACGACACTCGCTCATGGCCCAAACTATTGACTTTCTTCCCTTCTTTCCCTTCTTTCCCTTCTTTCCCTAGTCCCTAGCCCCTAGCCCCTAGCCCCTAACCGCCCTGGCGGTTGCTATATCTCTCAAAGCTCTTTCAGTAGCAGACGATGCAGGGTTTTTACCCTCCCTGCCGCGATCGCCCACCCTACGTTTAATTATGTCCGACCACTTAATAGTAAATATGATTTAAGATAGCAACCGCTTTCGTTAGTGAAGACACTCGCTCAGGGCTAAAACCATTAACTCTCTTCCCCTCTTTCCGTCCTTCGCCTCTTCCCCTTCTTCCCTTCTTTCCCTAGCCCTGAGCATCGTAGCCCCTAGCCCCTAGCGGTTGCTATAGTTAACAACCAAATTAGCTAAGGCTACTAGCAATTGCTTGGGTTCAATTGGTTTGGCGATGTGAGCATCAAAGCCTGCTTCCAAAGCTTGCGCTCGGTCTTGTTCCCTAGCATAGGCAGTTAGAGCTAAAGCAGGCAAATGTTCTCCCTGGAAAGCTTCTGAAGCTCTCACCTTGCGGATTAGTGAGTAGCCATCCTCAAGAGGTATCCCAATGTCGCTGACTAAAATATCTGGCTGCCAATGCTCCAAAGCTGCGATCGCTTCTTCCACTGAAGCCACCGCGATCGCAGTTGCTTCATACTCTTCTAGCAAAGCGACCAAAAACTCGCGAGTGTCTGACTCATCTTCGACTACCAAAACTTGGAGACCCGAAAGTTCGTTAGGGGGTGGAGCTTCGATACTAGGTAGAGATGGGACTGTTGGCGAAATTCCCAATCCGCGACTGTCAATACTCTGTTTGAGGGGCAGCCTGACTATAAAAGTCGAACCTTTGCCTTCTCCCTCACTATGAGCGTTAATGGTACCACCGTGCAGTTCCACTAAGTGGCGAGCGATCGCTAATCCTAATCCTAATCCGCCATAAGTCCTAGTTACAGAGCCATCTGCTTGTCGGAAGCGTTCAAAAACATAAGGCAAAAACTCAGCAGCAATACCTTTTCCAGTATCACGCACGGTGATTTCCACGTAGGAGTTTGATTCGGGACGAGGGGAGTGGGGAGCGGGGGGGCTGGGGGGCTGGGGAGCGGGGGGGCTGGGGAGCGAG